>NZ_JAVRCC020000042.1:0-60080 GCF_034530975.2 Nostoc sp. DedQUE07
GGGTAAGTGCTATCAATGGGTACGTATGCTCCACCTGCCTTATATATAGCAAGAATAGCAATCAGGAAATTGAGATCGCGGTCTTTGAAAATTCCGACAAACTCTCCTTTACAGACTCCTAATTTCCGCAATAATTCAGCTAGCTGATTAGCTTGATGATTTAGTTCTTGATACGTTAGTTGAGTTTCTTGATGAATAACAGCTATATTGTTTGGAGTTTCAGATACTTGGGTTTCAAATAATTGATTTATTGTTTTATCAGTTGGATATTGTTTTATTTTCTTGTTAAATTCTATTAATAACTGATTTTGGTCAGCTTCTTTTAAGAAAACAATATCTGAGATTTTAGTATCAACGTTATTTAGAATATTTTCTAGAAGATTAGTATAATATTTACTCATTAATTTTATACTTTCATCTTGAAAGAAATCTTCTTTATACTCGATATTGGCACTAATACTTTCGCCGTTAATTGTAAAAGAGATTGTGATGTCATTATTAAGTTCGTTTAAATTATTTTTATTATGAATATTTTCTAAGCAAACAACTATGTCAAAAATGGGATGGCGATTAGGAATTGTTGGTAGTTCTAATAAATCAATTAGTTCATCAAAATTATAGTTTTGGTGACTATAAGCTGCGATCGTAGCATCTTTGACTTGAAAAAGTAAATCTTTAAATGAAACTTGAGGTGTGACTTGAGTACGCAAAGGAATAACTTTAGCATTTACGCAATCGATATCAATTGCCTCATATACTGGTATTCCGATAATAACATCATTATTTCTAGTATATTTTTGTAGCAATATATTAAAACAAGCTACAAGCATCAAATAGATTGAAAAGTAAGAGCCTTTAGCTAGCTTAATGATTGATTGAGATGAATCAATTGGTAAATCAAAACTCAGAAATTTATTTTTACCACTAGAAAACAAAGGTCTTGCATAGTCCAGCATTAGATTTGTTTCTGGTAGTTCTCCCGATAATTGATTTATCCAATAAATTTTTTGAGAAAAGAAGTCATTTGACTGTAAATGTATACCCATAGTTTTCCCCTGGCTTGTAACCAATTCTTTTCCAAGTTGTAAATACTAGTATGTATATCTAGTTTTGTATGCAATAATCAAAAGCTTCTTTGATAATCAAACATCCTTTCTCTAAAGTAAGCATATCAATTATTAAAGGAGGCAAAATTTTAATAACAGTATCATTTCTGCCTGCTCTTTCAACTATTAATCCTAGTTCAAAACAACGCGATGTGATCCTTTTAGCTAAACTACTACCGCCAAAATTTTTAACATCAATGCCCCAAATCATCCCAATTCCACGGATTGATATGTATTCATTTATTGGTAATATTTTTTGAGTGAGAAATTTTTTCAAGAAAATCTCTTTAGCCTTAACATCTTGTTCAAAATTACAACTTTCTCTATACTCTAGAGCAGCTGTAGCTCCTACAAATGCCAATTGATTACCCCTAAAAGTACCATTATGTTCGCCCGGTTCCCATATATCCAACTCCGGCTTAATCAATAATAACGACATTGGAAACCCATACCCACTAATAGATTTAGATAGTACTACCATATCAGGAACTATATCTGCTCTTTCAAAAGAAAAGAAAGGCCCTGTTCGACCACAGCCGACTTGAATATCATCACAGATTAATAAAATATCATTCTCGTCACACAACTTCCTCAGTCTTTGCATCCAGTCAATAGGAGCTATAACAACTCCACCTTCAGCTTGCACTGTTTCAAAAATTATTGCTGCTGGTTTTTCAATTCCAGAATTGACATCATTTAAAACTGTTTCTATATATTCTATTGTGTCAAAGCTTTCCATAAATCCATAAGGATAAGGCATAAAGGTTACATTATTTGATGTCCCAATTGTCCCGGCTTTAATTCCGACATTACCACTAATAGATAAGCTTCCTAAAGTCATTCCATGATATGCTCCCATGAAGGAGAATATACCCGATCTTTGTTTTACTTTTCTGGCTAACTTTAAAGCTGCTTCAACTGCATTTGTTCCTGTTGGCCCACAAAACTGAATGCGATAATCTAATTGTTTTGAACTTAATACTACCTCATCAAACTTAGCTAAAAACTTCTCTTTAGCTGAAGTATACATATCCAAACCATGTGCAATTCCATCGGCATCTAAATATGACATAACCTTTTGTTTTATATAGTCATGGTTATGCCCATAATTTAAAGCACCTGCTCCTGCAAAAAAGTCAATATATTCCTTTCCTGAGTCTGAATAAATTATAGAACCTTTAGCTCTATGAAATATATCAGGGAAATTATGGCAATAGCTTCTGACGTTTGATTCACACTTTTCAAATATATTCATGAGAGTGTTCTGTTTGAATTACGAAAGGGATTAATCAGTCTAGCGATTATGTATATTGCACATCTTCAGAGAAATGTATTACTTTTTAAGAAACATAATTTAGATAAGACTTATAAAATTTAAAAATAATTTGAGGAGGTAGTTTTAAAACTAAACCCATAGCTAACAAAAAGTTATAGTATAAATTTTGAATTGGCATTCCTTTTGTAATAGCTGCTAGACCATTGAGCGAACTTTTTGGAGTATGCCAATCTATATTAAAAGAAATTGACATATCTAAACTCCGAACATGATGCAGTGTTCCAGGGGGCATATATAAAATATCTCCAGGATTGACAATAAATTGAATCGGTCTTGCATTTTTGTATTCAGGATATTTATTTAAATCTGGATTTTCTGGATTAACGAGAAACCATCGCCAGCCTTTGCGATAACAATATTTAGCATCTTCAGGTAGTAATATAGTGAATTGTTTGCGTCCAACAATCTGAAAAAAAATATTGTTAGTCAGAAGGCAATCAAAATGTAATGGTGTAACACTATTAGAAGAACCTAAGAAAAACTGGCAGTAACGCCACCACTTATGCCAATACCATTCTGGCAAATAATTATAAGGAAATGGTTGAGCATCTTTCACTAAAGAAGGTATTAAGCTAAATAAGGGTAGGTCATGACAATATGGCGGTCGAGTATTATTTTGAGGATCTTGTTCATAATTTTCTATTAATTCTATATATCTTTCCATTGTCAAACTACATATCTCAATTTTGTTATCGCTAAATTTCTTTGCATAAATATTTAGAGAAGGAGATAAATTTTTAAGGTATTTTAAAGACCATTTATCAAAACCATTCCAATTGATAATTACTCCAGAAATTATGACTGGTTTTCCTAATTCAACATAATCTTTATAAAACTCATCACTTGAAAGTTTATATCTTCTTTCTATTGCCGATGAAACAATCATAACTTTATCCTTTGGAATCTTTTTAATTTTCGGCTTTTTAGTAGAAAAAGCATTTTTAAAGTGCTCTAAAAACAAGCTAAATCTAAAATATTATCAGTATTTCAAGATATTGGAACTAATTGCCAATCAAACAATACTTCTTTTTCTAGAAGTTTTGATATTTGCTGTTGCTGTAGTGTTGAAAATGATAAGTCTTTAATTTGAACATCATGATTAACCATGATTTGTTGTAGCAGTATTTGAAAATCTCTAATTATCCCAGTAATTGTAGCAATATCAAATCTGCGAGAATCGTATGAAACTGCTACTAAAATTTCTGTTTCTGGATATATAACTAAGTTTAAAGGGTAGTTATTTCTGTAATAAGTTCCAGTGAGTTCAAATTCTATATTCCCTTTCCATTCTTTTAAAAATTGACTGACTGGAAAGTTTTCAACCACAACAATTGTTTCAAACAAAGGTAAATTTCGTGGTACTTCACTCCAACCCTGGATTTGAGTAAGCGGAGTGTATTCATGATGGCGTGCTTTTACTAATTGGATCTGAAATTCTTGTAGCCATGACAAAACCTGCTGCTCAGGATTTAACTTGACATTTATTGGTAAGGTATTTATGAACATACCAACCATTGACTCTACTTCAACTAAATCTACTGGTCTTCCTGTGACAGTGAATCCATAAGTTACATTGTTACGACAGGTGTAACGACTAAGGAGGATAGACCAGATTCCATTAACTAATGTGGCAAGGGTAAGGCGGTTTTTGTTAGCAAAAGATAACAGTGATTTTGTAGTTGCTTCCGATAGTTTAATTATCTCCTCATCGTACCTTTCTTCTTGGTTAGATAATTGATTATTTTCTATATAAGTTAGAGGAGTTGGTGCTTTGATTCCTTGTAATGCTTCGCGCCAAAAACTTTCAGTTTTAGCTATATTCTGTTGCTGCAACCAGTCGATATAATTTCTAAAAGGACGAGCTGGCGCTAAGGTCACTTTTTTGCATTCACAAAGCGCCTCGTAAATTTGTAAGCATTCTTCTAATATTATCGGCCCAGACCATCCGTCTGTGGTGATATGGTGATTGCTCCAAATAAATTCATAGCGTTCATCAGCAAAACGAATTAAAGTTATCCGCATTAGACATGGTTGCGAAAAGTCAAAACCTAATTGGCGATCGCTCTCTAGAAATGATTTTAATCGCTTTTGTTGTTCTGCTTCCTCAACACCACGCCAATCGTATTGATTTAAAGTAATTTTTACTTGTTTATAGACAACTTGTAATGGATTATCAATGTCTTCCCAATAAAATCCTGTACGCAAAACTGTATGTCTATCAACTACTTGCTGCCATGCTTGTTCAAAAGCCTCTACATTTGGATTACCATGCAAAGTTAAGGTATGGTGAAAAAAGTATAATGCTGACTCGCTTGCATACAAACAGTGAAAGAGCATACCCTTTTGTACGGGTGTTAGTTCATAAATGTCCTCGACATTTTCTGTTTTCATTGTGCGTTTTTCTCACTTGCTCGGTTAATTTTTGCCAGAAATTTATCTAGGTTTTGTTGGTTCAAGTTTGCTCTGGGAAAATCAGAAGGTGTATATTTTTCTGCTTCAAGAGACTCACAGTGGGCAATAAGGCTTTGTGTAGCTTCAATAAAGCTTTGTGCTAAAGTTTCAATTGTTTCTCGACGATGAACAGCTGAACTATAAGTCCAATTCAAGTGCAGTTGTTCTTGAACAATAATTCCATTTATTTCCACTAAGTAAAATCTTTCTGCACTTGAACTTTCACTAAGTCTAATAGACTGTTCGGTTAAATCAAATAAAGATGACTGCGATATAGTAGGATCAAAATTACCTAAGTAATTAAAACTTACCTGAGGCTGCGGAAAATACTGTAGCTTTGAATTGATTTCTGAATTGTTGGTTATATAGCGTAGTATATCGTAACCAATACCTTTGTTTGGAATGCTGCGTAAATACTCTTTGACTGCTATCAATGCATTGCCTTGATTAGAAACCTCTGTTATATCTAAAATGGCTGGAAAGCAAGTTGTAAATAAACCAACTGTACGAGATAGAGATATATCATTTACATCTTTGAAGATTATATCTCGACCATTATCTTTAATATCTACCCATAGTTGCTGCTCCCCCGTCCACTTTGCAAAAGATTGCACCAACGCTGTTAATAAAACATCGATTATCTGGGTATTGTAAGCCTTATTGACATTTTTTAATAATGCTTGCGTTTCCTTTTTATTTAGAGAAATTGATACCAGATCGACATTGGCTACTGTAGTTTTATTTGCAGAATAGTCAACAGGTAGACTGTGGAGAGGTTTTTCCGCTTTTGCCAACCAGTAGTCTTGCTCTTGGAGCATTTCTGAAGCCTGGTCATATTTTTGCACACACTGCATCCACCGCTTGAATGAAGTAGTTTTATCAGGCAAATGGATCGCTTTACCTTGAGTGAGTAGTTGATAGGCTGTTTGTAAATCTTCTAGCAAAATATGCCAAGAAACAGTATCTACTAAAAGATGATGAATGCTAATTATTAGGTAGCTATTTTGCTGCGATCGCAATTCAATAAAAGCAACTTTTACAAGCGACCCCTCACTTAAATTGAAGTTGCTTTGTAATTCTATGATAGCAGATTCAAAAGCATATTTTTGCTCATTTTTTGAAAGTTGAGACAAATTTATATGCTTGTACTCCATTAGATCGTTAGTGCCAGCTTCAATTTGTTGCCATCCAGATTCTTTTTGAATAAAACGCAGACGAAATACATCATGATATTCAATCACATATCGTACAGCCTGCTCTAATATTTGGGGATTGCATATTTGTGGAATTTCTAATAATAAAGACTGGCTTAATAAATGTTCGTTTGACTGATTTTTATCGAACAAACGATACTGAAAGGGGGTGAGATGTATTTCTCCAGTTCTGGAATTATTTTGATTTTCCTTGCTTGGATCTGCACTTGTGGCTGTTGCTAATTCAGCAATAGTTTGGTGTAGGAACATTTGTTGAGAAGTTAGCTTTAAACCTAATTGATTAGCTTTGGCAACAATTTGAATTGCAATAATCGAATCTCCTGCCAACTCAAAAAAGTTGTCATAAATTCCAACTCGATCGATGCCCAAAAATTGCTGCCAAATGTCAGCAAGGTTCTGCTCTATTTCGTTACAAGGAGCAACATAAGCATTTACCAAGCTTGGACGTGGATGGCTTAGTTGAGAAAGATTTGTTTTTGATGCATCTGATAAAAACGCTAATTCTTGTTCTAGATAATTGAAAGAATTGTCTTGCTCAATTACCGTTTGGAAGTCTTGTGGAGAGACAACGACATGATGCAAGCTACTTAGCAAAATCCGATTAAAAGCTTCGGCACCTTCTTGAGATAATATTCCTTTTTTGAGATCCTCTTCACGTTGATGCTTTAATTGTTCTGGTAGTGCTGTCTCTACTGCCATCCCTACTTCTTGCCAAGTACCCCAGTTGATTGCCACTGTAAATCGATCGGATTTAGCAGTACGATAATCTGCATAAATATCCAGAAATGCATTAGCTGCACAATAATCTACCTGTCCAAATTCGTTCAAGATCGAACTTTGAGATGAACAAAGTACTAAAAAATCTAAGTTAATATTTTTTAAGTTGAAAATCTCCTCTAATACTAATGTGCCCTTAACTTTTGGTGCTAATACGCTGTTTGCTAAATCCTGTGTTTTTAATTGAACAATGCCACCACCAGCAATACCTGCCGCATGGATAACCCCATTGATTTGACCAAATTTTTCTAAGGCTTCAGTAACAGCTACTTGCATTTGTTCGTAGTTGGCAACATCGGCACTTTTAATTTCAATTTCTGATCCTAACTCTTCTAGTAGAAGCATTTTTTGGATCTTACAGCTAATATTATCTTGGCTATCATGAGTTTCTAGCCATTGTTCCCACTGCGATCGCTCCGGTAATCCCTTTCTTCCAATTAAAACCAACTTAGCTTGTACTGTCTTGGCTAAATATTCCGCCAACACCAAACCTATACCACCAAGTCCACCAGTAATTAAATAAACTCCTCTTGGCTTTAACTTAGTTTTAGCTGGGGTGCTTTCATCCAGACGAACAGTTTCAAAGGTTTGAATCCAGCGATGAGATCCACGGTAAGCAACTATATTATTGGTTTGCTGTGTTGTCAGTTCAGTAATCAGATAGTCGATAAATTTTGGTGTTGGTGGGATATTAGAAGCAGGAATTACTACATCGATCGCACAGGAATTAATGTTTAAATATTCTTTGGGAATTATCTTACACGGCCCCAAGATTGTTGCTTTTTCTGGGCATAAAATTTCATCACCAATGACATTATATAGATTATTAGTTACAACCCTTAACTTCAGAGAATTGCTGATATTTTGCCTTCCTAATGCCTGGGTTAAATACAATAAGCTCCAAAAACCAAGATTCTGGTAATCTTCCGGCGTTTGTTTTCTGAACTTATTACCAGATAAAGTATCATCTGGCGTAATGCTCCAAAAGTGAGCTAATCCATTTGGAATTAAACTCTCTTTTTGGAGTTCTTGAAGCAAGGCATCGTAGTCATCACTTTGCTGTGGGTCAATGGTATATGTATATTTGTTCAGCTTCGTAAATTTGTCTGCGACCCTAACTGTAACTACATTTTGACTTTGCTGTTCGAGTCGTTTAGCAACTTCGCCTCCAATTCCATAATCATCGATAAAAATTAACCAGTGGGTGTTTTGCTCAGTTACTAATTCCTTCCCTTGGGAAAACTCAAGTAGTGTAGATTGTTTCCAAATTGGAATATAAAACCAATCGGCAATATCTGGCTTTTTAACTAATGATTTTTGCCATGCCTTTGATAATACAGTTTCGGGGTTAGCTTCAATCCAGTAACGCTGACGCTCAAAAGGATAGGTAGGCAAAGGAATATGTCTGCGTTGCTCTTTTGTATAAAAGCTTGCCCAGTTTATTTGCAATCCTGATAGCCAAAGCCGAGAAAGAGTATTGAGCAAAAATGCAACATCAGAAATTTGCTCTTGGGGATGTCGCAACGAAGTTAGAACTACAGGCGGTGAAATCAACTGTCGTTTGGCTAAGGTAGTTAATGTTCGTCCCGGGCCAACTTCCAATAGGGTTCGTGGCTGTTGCAGCAATTCGGCGATTCCCTCGTTAAATAATACGGTTTGCCGTAGATGTCTAGCCCAGTAGTCAGGATCGGTCGCCTGTTCTGCTGTAATCCAAGTTCCGGTAACATTAGAAACAAAAAGAATTTGAGGTGGTTGTAGGTTGACATCTTTAACTTGCCGTACAAATGGCTCTAAAATCGGCTCCATCATCTGAGAATGAAAAGCGTGAGATGTGTGCAGGAGACGACAATCAACACCTTGCTCAATCAAACTATTTTGTAATGCTGCGATCGCTTCCTTCGTCCCAGAAACCACACAAAGAGATGGCGCATTGCTAGCTGCTAAAGAAAGTTCTGAACCTAACATAGGTTGTATTTCTTTGGCAGAGAGAGAAACGGAAAGCATCGATCCTGGTTCAACTTGTTGCATCAGTCGTCCGCGAATTACGACTAAAGTCAATGCATCTTCTAAAGAAAAAACACCAGAAATACAAGCAGCTACATACTCACCAATGCTGTGACCAATCATCACTTGCGGATGTACGCCCCACGCCATCCAAAGTTTAGCAAGTGCATATTCGATTACAAATAGCGCAACTTGCGTTAAGGAAGTTTGTTTAAGTTGTTCTTGTGTAGTTTCTACTGTCGAGGGATAAAGTATATCTTTCAGGTCTAACTTTAAATGGGGTTTTAGCAATTCAGAGCAATCATCAACTTGTTGCCGAAAAATTGCTTCTGTTTCATATAATTCCCGTCCCATGTTTACATACTGCGCTCCCTGTCCGGGAAACATAAATACAATTGAATGGTTACGGGTTTCTGAAAAATTACTCAAAACTCCTTGTTGATCTGGCGCTGTTAATATTTTTATAGCATCTTGAGTATCCTGACATAGCACTACCCGACGATGGTTAAAATTTCGGCGACCAACTTGTAAAGTATAAGCTACATCAGCAAGATTGGTATCAGGATGGTGTGCTAAATAGTCAATAAGATTAGTTGTAGCAGATTCTAAAGCTGTTTGAGTTTTTGCAGATAGAACTAACAACTGCCAAGGACGAGAAATACTTTTTTTGCTGGTAAAAACTGGAGCTTCTTCTAAAATTACATGAGCATTAGTACCGCCAATACCAAAAGAACTGACTCCTGCTCGTCTAGGATGTTTGTCTACTTCCCATTGAGAAAGTTTGTTATTGACATAAAAGGGACTGTTAGCAAAATCAATTTGAGGATTCGGTTGCTCAAAGTGCAAACTAGGAGGAATTTGTTTGTGTTTAAGAGCTAAGACAGTTTTAATTAAACCTGCAACACCAGCAGCAGCATCCAAGTGCCCAATATTTGTTTTTAGGGAACCAATTGCACAAAAGTTTTTCTTTTTTGTGCTGCTTCTAAATGTTTGCGTCAGTGCTGCGATTTCAATTGGATCTCCTAAAGATGTTCCTGTACCGTGAGCTTCAATATAAGTTATTGTTTCTGGATCTAACTCTGCAACAACTTGAGCAGTTTTGATAACTTTAGCTTGACCTTCTATCCGAGGTGCTGTGTAGCTAACTTTGTTTGAGCCATCGTTATTTATCGCCGAACCTTTAATCACAGCATCAATAGAATCTCTATCAGTTAGAGCGTCTTCTAATCTTTTTAAAATAACGATTCCTACACCTTCTCCGCCCACTGTTCCCCCTGCTTTAGCATCAAAGGCGCGGCAGTGTCCATCAGGAGAATTAATACCCCCTTGGTTATAAAGATAGCCAGCTTTTCTTGAGGCGCTGATGGAAACACCGCCAACCAAAGCGATATCACATTCACCGTTAAGTAAACTTTGGCAGGCTAAATGTACTGCTACTAATGAAGTTGAGCAAGCGGTTTGAACTGTATAGCTAGGCCCCGTTAAATTAAGTTTGTAAGAAGTACGTGTCGCCAGGTAATCTTTGTCGCCAGCGATCGCTATTTGTTGTTCGTCTACTGAGTTTCTAATATTTTGATTAAAATAAATGTTTAGTAAATAACCGCTGAAGTTAGAACCAGCGAAAACACCGATAGAACCATTGTAGGTTTCGGAATTATAGCCTGCTTTTTCCAGCGCTTCCCAAGCACACTCTAAAAAAATCCGGTGTTGCGGGTCAGTAATTTCTGCATCTCTGGGATTAAAGCCAAAAAACTCAGCATCAAAAAGTTCTGCATCTTCTATTACAGCATTTCTTTTAACATAGTTGGGATTGCCGATCAGCGCTGCATCTACTCCTGCTGCCAACAGTTCTTCATCACTGAAAAAAGAAATTGATTCTATCCCATTTTGGAGGTTATTCCAAAACTCATCAACATTTTTTGCTCCGGGAAATCTTCCTGATAATCCAATAATTGCGATTTCTGAACCATTACTATGGTATGCACCAGTTGGAATATTCATTATTTGTTAATTCCTTAATTATTTTCAACTGATTTCATTTTCTGTAGACGTTTTTTCTGTTGCGCCTTACCAGATAAAATTTTCTCTATTTGAATATCATTCTCTTGTAAAAATGCTGTGGAATTTGGAGATGAATTTAAATATTCTGCTAAAGAATTGATGGTGGGATATCTAAACAAATCAAGGGTTGACAGTTCTACTTTTAATATTTCCTGCAATTGGCTGTGAACTGTCACTAAGAGTAATGAATGACCGCCAATTTCAAAGAAATTATCGTGAATGCCTATCTTTTCAAGATTCAAAGCTTTTTGCCAAACAGAGGCTATTGTCTTCTCGACCTCAGTTTGCGGTACTACATAAGCAACTTCTAACTCTGGGCGTAGAGCATCGGGCATAGGCAGTGCTTGACGGTCTACTTTCCCATTAGATGTTAATGGTAATGCTTCTAATATCATAAATGCTGTTGGTAGCATATGATCGAGCAATTTATTATCCAAGAAGCGGCGCAGTTCAGGAATAGTTAATGTTTTGTCTGGCTGGAGAGTTGTATAAGCTATTAAACTTTGATTTCCAGATTTATCCTCCCGAAGGATAACTACACTTGTTGATACTGATGGATGTTGATTGATAACTGCTTCAATTTCTCCCAGTTCAACACGGAAACCACGGATTTTAACTTGGTTATCAATGCGGCCGATATACTCGATATCTCCACTCGGTAGAAAACGAACTAAATCACCTGTTTTGTAAAGGCGATCGCCTTCTTGTTTACTAAAGGGATTGGGGATAAATTTAAGGGCTGTTAATTCAGGTTGATTGAGATAACCTCTGGCTAACCCAAGTCCACCAATGTGCAATTCACCGGGTACTCCCATTGCTACTGGTTGCAAATATTGGTCTAGAATATACAGTTGGGTATTAGCGATGGCTCTACCAATGGGTATGGAGCCTGTAGAGTGCTTACCGACTGGAACTTGATAAACACAGCAGCCTACTACTGTCTCTGTGGGGCCGTATTCGTTTACTAATATTGTATCTGGAGTTACATCTTGCCAGAAGGTGATGCTTTCAGCTAATAAATTTTCCCCACCAATAATAAAAGCTCTAGTTTTATTTGCTATTTCTTCTTGGGATAACTGTTGTTTAAGTAAATCCAAGTGAGCAGGGGTGATTTTCACTAAACTTAAATTTGAGCTTTTCTTTAAAGCTTGGGAAAGAGTTTCAATACCTTGTTCTTCTGATAGTAATTCGACAGTACGACCAACTAATAAAGGTGAAAAAAGACTGGTGATTGTTAAGTCAAAACCCAAAGGTGAGTGAACTAAAGTTCCTGCTCCTTGTTCTACTTGATATGTTTTGGTACACCAGCTTAAGTAGTTAACTAATCCTTGATGAGGAATTAGAGTTCCTTTAGGTTTACCAGTAGAACCGGATGTATAAATAACATAGGCTAAATTTAATTCGGTTGTTTTAGTAATTGGATTTTCAACTTTTTGTTGCTTTATAGTTTGCCAATCGCTATCAATACAAATTACTTTAATGCCATCTGTAGCTAAATCTGGAATTAAATGCTGTTGACTCAACAGCACTGGCATTTGAGAATCGTTTAGTATAAAAGTTTTTCTTTCTAAGGGATAGCTAGGATCAATTGGTACATAAGCACCACCTGCTTTGAGGACAGCTAAAAGTCCGATGACCATAAAAAGCGATCGCTCTACACAAAGTCCTACCATTACATCCGGCTTCACACCTAATTGTTGTAGGTAATGAGCTAGCTGGTTAGCGCGACTGTTTAATTCCCGGTAGGTAAGCTGCTGATTTTTATAAACAATAGCAATATTGTCTGGCGTGCGATCGCACTGCTGTTCAAACCAATTATGGATACACGTGTATTCTAGCTCTCCCGTTTTAGTGTTATTGAATGCAACTAAAAGTTCTTCACGCTCTCCTTCACTGAGGATATCCAGGCGTGATATGGCTGTAGAGGGATTGTCAATAACGCTAGTTAACAAAGTTTGCCACTGATTCGCCAAACGTTGAATATCTTCTTGACGGAAAAGCTTTGCATCATAGTGAAATTCTAATTTGACTAAATCATCTTGTGTACAAACACAAGAAAGTTTTACTTTAAATCGGTCAAAGCAGACGTAATGCTGATAAATTGAAAATGTTACTTGAGGAGCAGAATAATTACTTACCGTTTCTGCAAAGTCAAAACAAAATGGTAAAAATGACTCTTCACTCTCATTTACATTTGTTTTAGCAAATGCGTCCCAACTAAAACTGTCCTGCCATTCTAGTATTTCATCGGTTAAGTTTTTAACCTTTATTAAGGTATTACTGAATGATTCATTTTCTTGTAAATGATAAGCAAGGGGTAAATATTTGGCGAATAAACCTAGCGCTGTTTTTAATTCTTCATAATTGCGACCATCACAGCCTAAACCTATAATTAAGTTTGATTGCCCAGTTAAACGCCAAATTAGAGTTTGCCAGCAAGTCAGGAAGAATATATCTATCGAAATTTGATATTTTTGGACAATCCGATCGATTTTAGTTAGTAAATCACTAGGAATAGCTAACTTAATCAATTTAGGTTCAAATTCCGATTTGTCAGAAAGATTATTCTCTAAAGGAAGTTTTAAGCTATCCAGAGCAGAAAAATCTACTTGCTGCCAATAATTTTTCCTTGATGTAGTCTCCTCTGCTGCCAGTAATTCATTTTGCCATGTAGCGACATCAGCATATTGTAGTGGTTCTTCGCTGAGTTCTGCATTCTGCAAGCAGGCAGTGTAATGCTGACTAATTTCATTAACTATGTTTATTAATGTTTTATAATCTGCACAAAGAGATGGCAAATTTATAAATAAAATGTATTTTTTTAATGAATATTTTAGTAAATATAATTTTAATAATTGACCTGGTTGTAATTGTCTAGATTCTTGTTTAAATTTCTCAATAAATGCTTCTATTTCTTCCTCATGAGAAGATTGATTCTCTAAAATATACTCGTCAAAAGATACACTAGTGTTAGTTTCTATCACTTGAACAGGTATTTTTAGACCACGTGGGCGATGAAAACTTGTGCGAAGAATTTCATTTTTAGCGATAACTTTCTCTAACGCTTCTTTTAATACCTCTACATTGACATTTCCTTCAACAAGGATAGCACATTGACTACAATATAAATTACTACTTTCTTGTAATAACCAAAGGTGCTTTTGTTGAGGAGATAATGGAAAACCTTGAATTATTTGTTGCATTTTATTTGATAAAATTACATTTCCAATTCGATCGTAATTTTCAGCAGTTATAATAAGTGGCGGTGATTTAATTAAATATTGAGGTGGTGAGTTGAAGAAAAATATTTTAACTATCTCAAGTATGGCTAAAACTTATCAGTTCACTCATCGCCACAAAAAGCTTACGTTCTCCCACATAGGGATTGCGTCCATGAGCGGTTAACACATTGTCTAGTAATAATATATCTCCTTGTTGCCAAGGAAAAGATACTTCTAAATTTTGATAAATATCACAAATGTGTGTCATTACTGAGTCTTCAATAAGAGTACCATCTCCGTAAAAACAATCTCGTGGCAAATCTTCTTTTTTAAAAGTTGATAAAAGCGACTCGCGGGTTTGCGTTTCTAAACAAGCTAAATGCCAATGTTGTGCTTGATTAAACCAAGACAATTCGCCTGTTTGAGGATGCTTGATTACCGCTGGACGAATTGAAATAGTTTTCAAACCACCATTACTTTTCCATTCAAATTCAATTAAGTTGCTTTGACAAAACTTTTCTACATCTGCTTTACTTTGAGTTTGAAAAACTGTTTGCCAGTCAAGTCCTAATCCGTTTCCATAATTACGAACATACATAACCTGCTTTTCAACAAATTTGTCCCTAATTTTGGGTTCTATCAGTTGAAATACCTTACGACTATCAACTATTGGAGTTTCTCCTCCTTGCTGTGCAGGTTGATGACAACCGAACAGAATTTTTCTAGGCCATCGATAATTAAAAGAATTTTCGTTGTGCCATAATAACTTGCTATCCGCAGGGTAAAAAACTGGAGTATAAACTTTGCCGGTTAGTGTTTCACGGGTATGTTCGCCGTTTTCATTGAATAGTTCTGAGCAAACCGCTAGACCAAATCTTTCAAATCCGGCTGCTGTAGTAATATTAAATCCTTGGAAAAGGATAGCACCATGTTTAGTTAAATGTGTATCTAAAAATTCTCGATTTGCTTCCGCCCAATCTGCAAGATCGACATCTGATATAGAAGGTTTTATTATTAGTGGTATTTGTTCGCCTCCCGAATTATCTAGTTTAATTAATTCTTTTTGTAGATTTATGGATTTTCTAGTAGCTCTATTAAATTCCGGTTTGAAATTAGAATTACTTACTTTTATCTGTTCCATTTTACTTCTCTACTTCAATTGCGATCGCTTTTCGTTTAATTGTGCTTAATTTTTGTTGAGATTTTTCTTTACGTTTCCGTTCTTCACTCAATTGATATTCTTTATCAGATTTTATAATCATTTCTTCTAACTGATTTAAGCTCATAGTAGGTTCTATAATAATTTGAGATAAAATTGTTTTAAAATTATTTATTAATCTGGTTATGCTACTAGCATCAAATCGGTCTTTATTGTATTTAAATAACCCAACTATTCCTTGGTTGGTATCGGTTAATTCTAAAAGTAAATCAACACTTGCTATCTGATTTTCTAAATCTAAGCTAGTCAAAGTTAAGTCTGAAAGCTCTAAAGAATGTATGGGGGCATTTTGGAGGATAAACTTGACTTGAAACAGAGGAGTTTGGTTGAAGTCTCTTTTTGGATTCAGAGCGCTAACTAGTTTTTCAAATGGTAAATCTTGGTGAGCATAAGCTTCCAAACAAACCTTCCGAACTCGTTGCAAAAGATCGCTAAAAGTGGGATTTTCAGATAGGTTAGTACGCAATACTAGTTGATTAACAAAAAAACCGATTAAATTCTCTATTTCGATTCTATTTCGGTTGGCAATATCAGTACCGACAACAATATCTATGTCGCCTGTATACCAATATAATAAAACTTTAAATGCTCCGAGTAGAGTCATAAATAATGTCGTTCCAACACTATCACCTAACTTTTTAATCGCTTGAGATAATGTTTTAGAAAGTATAAAATTTTGCCGCTCCTCCTGAGAGGTTTTCATTTCTGAAGGCTGACGAATTATAGGCAATTGTAAAACTGGTAAATTATCTCCTAATTGCTTTTTCCAGTATGTAAGTAAGGTGTTAAGTACCTCACCCTGTAACCAGTTTTGTTGCCAAGCTGCGAAGTCAGCGTACTGTATTGGTAGTTCCGAGAGTGGGGAAGGCTGTCCTTTGCAGAAAGCTTCGTAAAGTGCTGTTACTTCTTTGATGAGTAGCCCTATAGACCAGCCATCAGAGACAATATGATGCATGATTAACAACAGGACATATTGTTGTTCGCTTAAGTGCAACAAAGTCGTCCTCAGCAAAGGCCCCTGCGCTAAGTTAAAAAGCGACTGACTTTCTTGAACTGCTAACCGCAAAACTTCAGTTTCTTGCTTTGTTATTGAGTACTCTTGCAAGTCCACCACAGATAGCTTCAAGGTTAGGGTTGGAGTAATCACCTGAATTGGTTGTCCATTGGCGATCGCAAAAGTGGTTCGCAAGGCTTCATGACGCTGCACAATTTCGTTGAGACTTCGTTCCAATGCAGGCACATTCAGCGTACCAGTAAGACGCACGGCAAAGGGAAGGTTGTAAGTGGTGCTATTTGGCTCTAACTGATTCAGAAACCATAGCCTTTGTTGGGCAAAGGACAGGGGTAAATTGGCATTTTGAGGAACAGGTACTATGGGCAAAAGAGCAACGCTTGATGTTAAATGTGTGAGGATTTCTTGTTTCCGCTCTCGTAACTGAGTGCTTAACTCTGGTGAGAGTACCCCTTGAGGAGCGTTACAGTATAAGCGATCGCCATCAACTCTAAATTTGATGTTGAGGCTGTCAAGGTATAATAAGAACTCTTCAATAGTTTTCATAGTTCTATCTCCTCGCGATCGCAGTCTACCTCGTCCATAGAAACAAGCTCTAGCTGTTGGACTGCAAGCATCTTCTCGATCCGTTCTACCAACTGAGCTAGTGTAGGTGCTTCAAATAAACTGCGTAAAGGCAATTCCACCTTAAAAGCTTTCCGTAACCTGGAAATCGCTTGAGTAGCCAATAAAGAATGTCCACCCAAGTCAAAAAAGTTATCGTAAATGCCTATATGCTCTCGCTTTAATATCTGAATCCAGATGTCAGCAACTATCTCCTCTGTGGGAGTACGGGGTGCAACGAAGCCTAGTTCCGATTCATTCTGGAAATTTGGTACAGGTAATGCGCGGCGATCTACTTTACCACTGGGACTTAAAGGCAATGCTTCAATCTGTACGATCGCAGAAGGTATCATATACCCAGGTAGCTTTTCTTTAAGTAAATCGCGTAGTTGTTGAATTAGTTTGCTACTACTTAGGTCATTGCGATCGCACTCAGCGCTAGGAACAACATAAGCCACTAAGCGTTTATCATCAGGGTTTTCCTCCATAACTACAACTACAGCTTCTCTAACAGCTTGGTGCTGAAGCAAAAATGTTTCAATTTCTCCAAGTTCAACCCGAAAACCACGAATCTTCACCTGATGGTCAATACGTCCGAGAAATTCTATATTCCCATCAGGAAGCCACCTTCCTAAATCTCCAGTTTTATAGATTAAATCTTTGCGATTTTCTGGTAACTTCTGACTAACATCTGTAAATGGATTGGTAACAAAACTGAAATTAGTTTTTTCTTGATTTTTCCAGTAGCCATCACCGACACCAATTCCTGATACACAAATCTCTCCAGGAGCGCCAATGGGTAATAATTGCATTTCTCCATCCAGAATGTAGAGATTTAAATTAGCTAATGGTTTCCCAATTGGAACCGTTCGCTGATTTTCTGGCAAAGGCTTGTCAACGATAAACTGGGTGATATCATCAGCAGCCTCAGTTGGACCATAGGCGTTAACTATTTTGATTTCGGGATATATCTCAAGCCACTTATTTACCAAACTTACCGATACTGGTTCCCCGACAACCATCATCCATTTTAAATCAGGTAATTCTCTTTGGTGAATCGGTAGCTGGGAAGTATATTCAAGCAAGCCGACAAATAATGCTGGTACTAATTCAACAACTGTAATTTTTTGTGATTTGAGTGCAAGAAATAACTGCTCAGGAATCGCAACGGTTTCGATATCTACTATTACTGTCTTTCCACCAATTAGAAGTGGTGCTAAAAATTGCCATACAGAAATATCTGTAGAAGCAGGAGCGCTTTGCAGAAAACAAAATTCTGGCGTTAAATCCAACTCATCAAATTGGGCATAAATATGATTAATTGCACCATCATGCCTGACAATTGCCCCCTTTGGTAATCCTGTAGACCCAGAAGTGTAAAGCATATAAGCTGGGTCAACAGCATCATTGATACTTTCTAGATTATCATGAGATAGCTGCTGAAAATCCAATTTATTATATATCTTTAAATTTTCTGGTCTAAGAAATAGCGTCCGATCATTAGCAATGCTATCTAAGCAAATAATCGATGATAATTGAGAATAGTCTTCTCCCAGGTCTGATAAAACATTGAATAGCGAATAATCCGTGAATAAAAACCTCACTTCGCTATTAGATAGCATATACTTAATTCGATTTGGTGGGTAAGTGCTATCAATGGGTACGTATGCTCCACCTGCCTTATATATAGCAAGAATAGCAATGAGAAAGTTAATGTCGCGGTCTTTAAAAATTCCGACAAACTCTCCTTTACAGACTCCTAATCTCCGCAATAATTCAGCTAGCTGATTCGCTTGATGGTTTAGTTCTTGATATGTGAGTTGAGTGTGTTGATGAATGACGGCTATATTATTTGGAGTTTCAGATACTTGGGTTTCAAATAATTGATTTATTGTCTGGGTAACAGGATACTGTTTGGTTTTATTATTAAACTCTGTTAATATCTGGTGTCGATCGAAGTCTTTTAAGAAAACAATCTCTGATATTTTAGTATTTACTTGATTAATACAGCTTTCAAGAAGATTAGTATAATATCTACTTAGGAATTTTACATTTTCATCTTGAAACAAATATTCCTTATACTCTATGTCAACACTAATACTTCCACAATCAACTTTTAAAGAAATTATAATATCATTATTTAGTTGATTTAAATTATTTTTATTATGAATATTTTCTAAACAAACTACTATGTCAAAAATTGGATGGCGGTTAGGAATTTTTGATATATTCAACAACTGGATTACTTCATCAAAATCACAGCTTTGGTTGTTGTAAGCACTAATTATTGAATCTTTGACTTGAAAAAGAAAATCTTTGAATGAGAGATGAGGTTTTACCTGAGTATGCAATGGAATAACTTTGTTATTTATCTCATTTAGAAAAAGTTTCTCATATATTGGTATTCCAATAATAACATCATTGTTTCGAGTATACTTTTGCAGCAATATATTCAATGCAGATACTAGTATCCAGTATATTGAAAAATGAGAACCTTGAGCCAGTTTAATGATTGATTGAGATAAATTGTTTGATAAATCAAAGCTAAGAGATTTATTTTTACCGCTATAAAATAAAGGTCTTACATAGTCTAACATCAGATTTGTTTCAGGTAATTCTCCCGATAGTTTATTTATCCAATAGATTTTTTGAGATAATAAGTCATTAGAGTCTAAATGTGTACTCATGCTTCTTTCCTTGTAGACTAAGTAATCAAATAAATATATGAACTTAATATTTTTAACCAGCTTTTTTATAATAAATAAAAATTAAAACTGATAACAAAATAGTTTTTCAATATTAAATTACTTTATTAGTTATTGAAGTGTTCAAGATATAATCGAAATTTAATGACATTTCTTTTTCTAATATTAACAATTCAATATGGGGTTTTTGCTCTGTAAGCAACAATAACTCCTGAAGACGCACTTTTGGATTCGTTACTATACCTTCGAGCAATATTTTGAAATGCTCCAATATATTAATTATTGTTGCCCCATCAAAACGGCGAAAATCATAATTAATTCCAATCGTCAGTTCTGAGCCAGGATACCCAACTATATTTAAAGGATAGTTTGTTTTGTAATAGCTAGTTTGCTCAGAGATGTTTAGACTTCCCCATTCTTGCAGAAACTTGCCTGTTTTTTGGTTCTCGAACACCACAAAGCTTTCAAACAAAGGCACATTACCCAGCACTTTACTGCACTTTTGAATATCTACCAGTGGAGAATACTCATACTCTCGAACTTCTATCAATTGAGTTTGTAATTGCTGAAGCCAAGGTAATAAATACTCCTCCAAATCTATCTTGATGTGGACTGGTAAGGTATTAACCATTTCTCCTACCATTGACTCCGATCGCTCTAAATCTACTGGGCGACCAGAAGTAGTACAGCCATAAGTTACATCATTTTTACCACTGTAGCGACTAAGGAGTATGGCCCAAACTCCCTGAACTATTGTATTCATAGTCAGGTGATGCTGTCTTGCTAATGAATCTAGATTTCTTGTAGTTGCTTCCGATAGACTGATTTGTATATCCTCATAGCGTTCTTCTAGATTGGACAAGTTGTTTGAGTATAGGTTAGTTAAGGGAGTAGGCTCTTTTACTTCATTGAGTTGCTGTCGCCAAAATTCCTCTGCTTTGGATAAATCCTGCTGTTTCAACCATTTGATGTAGTCTTTAAAACAACTGCCGTCTACTAAGGGTGCATCTTGACCCCGACAATATGCTTCATAAATTTCAATCACATCATTTAATACCAATGGATATGACCAACCATCGAGAATGATTAGGTTGCTACTCCAAACAAGATAGTAAACATCTTCTTGAATCTGGATTACAGCCACACGCATTAGAGGTGCTTGGGAAAAATCAAACCGCCGGGAGCGATCGCTGTCGAGAAAAGACTTTAAACGCTCTTGTTGTTCTAATGGATCGAGTTCCTGCCAATCCTGGTACTCTACAGGTACTTCTACTTGCTGATGCACAACTTGTAATGGTTTATCCAATTCTTCCCAATAGAAGCTGGTACGCAAGATTGTGTGCCGGGTTGCTACTTGCTGCCAAGCGTATTTAAAAGCAGCAATGTTCAGATTGCCACTAAAAGTGTAGACAAACTGTGAATGGTATAGTCCCATTTCTGGAGTGTGCAAACCGTGAAACAGCATACCATGCTGTATTGGAGATAGTGGGTATATGTCTTGAATATCTTCTTTCATAGTGTTTTATTTTTACTCCCTCGGTTGATTTTCTCTAAAAACAGATCGAGGTCTTGTTGATTGAAGTCTGCTTCTGGAAAGTCAGAAGGTGTATATCCTCCGACTTTAGGAGAATGACAATGAGTCATAAGTATTTGCAAAGCTTCTACAAACCCTTGTGCTAATCGTTCAATAGTGCTTCGTCGATGTATTTTTTCGCTGTACGTCCAATCCACTCTCAACTGGTTATTAACTACCAAAGCGTTGATATTGAGCATATAGGCCTCGCGGTTGCAAAGGCTGCGTGTTTGTCCTTGGGAACCTTGAGAGATTTTAAATATTGATGAGTCGGAAAATGTTCGATCGAACTGACCTAGATAATTGAAGACCACCTCAGCTTGTGGAAGCGATCGCAGTGACTCTATTCTGGCAGTATCCTTACTAAGGTAACGTAGGACACCATAGCCCATCCCCTTATTTGGAATGCTCCGCAGTTGCTCTTTGATCGATTTCAAAGCCTCTACGGGATGAGAGATTTTTCCCAAATCTAACAGCACAGGAAAAATAGATGTAAACCAACCTACTGTGCGCGACAAATCGACATTATCAAAAATCTCTTCCCGCCCATGACCTTCTAGAGCTAGTAATAGGGAATTATTGCCAGTCCATTGAGAAAAAGCTTGTACTAGCGCCGTGAGCAAGACATCGTTAATTTGTGTATTGTAAGCTTTTGGTACTTCTTTTAGCAAGATTTGAGTCTGTTCCTCAGTCAAAAAAATCGAGATGTTCTGAGCCGAAGCCACTGTATTGTCGCCGTCAGCAAAATCGACTGGCAAAGGAGCAATTTTTTGCCAAGACTCTCTCAGCCAATAGTCCCATTGTTGCTGGAGAGTAGCTGATTGTGCATATTCCTGTAGACATTCCGACCAGTATTTAAACGAAGTTGTCTTTGCTGGTAGTTGCACTTTCTTGCCTTGGCTTATCAGTTGGTATGCTGTTTCCAAGTCCTCCAGTAAAATTCGCCAAGAAACGCCATCTACGGCTAAATGGTGAATGACTATCAGCAAATGGCTTGGTTGCTGCCCTAAATCAAACAGAGCAACTCGTATCAATGGGCCTGTTGAGAGATTAAGACTGGCTTGTAATTTGGTAGCAGCTGTTTCGATGGCTAATTCTTGTTCGCTTGCTGATAGGGCAGAGAAATCCAAGTGTGTCCAGGGGACTTCTACATCAGGGCTGGCTATAACCTGTTGCCAGCTAGACTCTGTTTGTTCAAAGCGTAAGCGGAGAGCATCATGGTGTAACAGTAGTTGCTGTACGGATTTTTCTAATACAGCTAGGTCAAGAACTTGTTTAACTTCTAGTAAGACTGCTTGATTCCAGTGGTGGGGTTCGAGTAGGTTCTGTTCAAAAAACCAGTATTGTATTGGTGTCAGAGAAGCTAAACCTGTAATCAGTCCTTGTTCAGCTTGTTTTACCTTTTTCGCAACTGCCACACTTGCCAAACCAGCAACTGTTTGATGTTGAAATAACTGTTTAACTGCCAGTTGTAGACCAGCTTGTTTGGCTTTGGTGATAACTACAATGGCAAGGATCGAATCCCCACCTAACTCAAAAAAGTTATCGAAAATACCCACTTTATCTACACCAAGTACTGCTGCCCAAATTTCAGCCAGCTTGGTTTCTACGAAATTACGAGGGGCTAGTAGTTCTTTGTCTTCAGGTCTTCTTGTATCAGGTGCTTTGAGTGCTTTACGGTCAATCTTGCCATTAGGTGTTAATGGTAACATCTCCAAGATGACAAAAGCTGTTGGCACCATGTAATTTGGCAACTTTGCCTCTAAAAAATCGCGCAATTCAGAAATCGTTAGCGTTTGCTCTGAGTTCGGGACTAAGTAGGCAACTATTTGTTGAGAATCTGTTTCCAAAGAATGAACCGTAACTACAGCTTCTCGGACTTTAGGATATTTAATGATGAGTGCTTCAATCTCCCCCAATTCAATGCGAAAACCACGTATTTTTACTTGATAGTCAATGCGACCAATGTATTCTATCTCTCCACTTGGTAAATAGCGGCCTAAATCCCCAGTTTTATACAAACGTTCCCCTGGTAGATTCGCGTAGGGATTGGGAATAAATTTATCCGCAGTCAGTTCTGGTTTGTTTAGATAACCACGGGATAAACCTGCACCACCAATATACAACATCCCTGGCACGCCTACAGGAACAGGTTGGTAATTTTTATCTAATAAATAAATCTGCGTGTTGTGAATCGGACGACCAATAGGTGGAATGTTGTTAGTATCTTTGTGTATCCAGGCAGATGTTGAATAAGTTGTATCTTCAGAAGGGCCATATAGGTTAAAAACCTGTTGTATATTATCCTGCTGATAAAGTTGTTGTACGATTTGATTATGAAGTGGTTCACCTGCTACATTGATCGTCTGTACTGAAGTTGGAATGCTATCAGTTCTTAATAACTGTGAAATTACACTTGGGACAGTATTTATTAAGGTTACATTTTGATCTGTTGGCAAAGTTGGTAAATATAGTGCGTTCTCGATTAAAATTACCTTGCCACCGCAACACAGAGGAACAAACACCTCGAACACCGAAAGGTCGAAGCAAATTGAGGTTGATGCTAAAACACCTTGCATAGCTTCAATTGCAAAGGTTTTGTTTGCCCAATCGAGCATTGCAACTGTGCTAGCGTGTTTAATCATTACACCTTTTGGTCTGCCCGTTGAACCAGAGGTATAGATGACATAAGCTAGGTTGTCAGTAATTACTTCAGAGAATAAATTTTCTTGGCTTTGTTGGGCTACTAGATGCCAATCAGTATCTAAACAAACGACTTTAGCTTTGTTTTGGGGCATTGCCTCTAGGAGCAACGCAGTAGTCAGCAATACTGGCGCTTGGGCATCTTCTAGTATAAATGCTATGCGTTCTGGTGGATAGGCTGGGTCTATAGGTACGTATGCACCACCAGCTTTCAGGATACCTAATAATGCGACGATCGTAGAGAGCGATCGCTCCACACAAATCCCAACTAATATCTCTGGCTTCACTCCCAGCTTTTTCAGATAGTGCGCTAGTTGATTTGCTTTAGCATTCAGTTCGCAGTAGGTTAATTGCTCATCTTCAAATACTACTGCTACAGCATCAGGTGTGTGTTCTACTTGCGCTTCAAACAACTGATGAATACATTGTTGTTCAGGATATTCAACCTGAGTGTTATTCCACTCCACTAGCTGCTGATGTAACTCTTCAGCCGTCAATAGTGGTAAGTCAGATAATCTTGCTTGTGGATTTGCAACAATCCCCTCTAGCAAAGTAGAAAAATGCTTTACTATCCGAGTAATGGTTTCAGCATCAAATAAGTCGGTATTGTATTCTAAGCACCCCTTCAATTCTGACTCTGCATTCACTATGTGCAGGGTTAAATCAAATTTGGCAGTCTGGCCGTACATTGGGAGCCAATTCAGAGTCAAACCAGGTAGTGTCAGTTCCTTTTGAGTGTCTTCCTGCCAAGCAAACATTACCTGAAACAAGGGCATCTGACTGAGATTTCTATCTGGCTGAAGTTCTTCCACTAATTGCTCGAAAGGTATATCTGCATGAGCGTATGCACCCACGCATACCTCGCGCACTTTATTCAACAATTCTAAAAAACTTGTATTACCAGAAAGATGAGTCCGCAGCACCAGGGTATTGACAAAAAAACCAATCAGCCCTTGAATTTCAGCTTGGTTGCGGTTAGCAATTGGGGAGCCAACGCAGATATCTTCTTGCCCTGTATAACGGTACAGTAAAGCTTGAAATGCTCCCAGTAGCGTCATAAACAAGGTTACTCCTTCCTGATTGCTCAGGGATCTGAGCATATCTGTTAGGCTCGCTGATAGCTCAAAAGAAGCAATTGCGCCTCGAAAGCTTTGAATTGGGGGTCGTGGGCGATCTGTGGGCAAAGCTAAAGTTGAAGCATCTGCCAACTGTTGCTTCCAATAATCAAGTTGCGTCTTTTGTAATTCCCCTTGTAACCACTGACGCTGCCAAATAGCAAAGTCTGCGTATTGAATAGAGATATCAGGCAGGGGAGATGCTTTGCCGATGGAAAAGGCTTCATAGAGTCCTGCTAATTCACGAATCAGCACTCCTATAGACCAACCATCAACGGCAATGTGGTGGATTGTGAATAGCAGCAAGTATTCTTCGGCACCTGTTTGTAGCAACATGACTCGCAGCAACGGGCCAGTCACTAAATTAAAAGGTTTTTGAGCTATCTCTGTTGTTAACCGTTCAACTTGTGCTTGCCGTTTCGCTTCTGACATCGAGAGCAAATTCACCACTGGCAGCGTCACAGTTACAGCAGGATGAATAATTTGAATTGCTTCTTCCTCAAGCATCTCAAAAGTAGTACGTAACGCTTCATGACGCCGCACAATCTCATTGAGACTTCGCTCTAACGCATCTACGTTAAGCGCACCTAACAACTGTACACACGCTAGTTCGCTGTAGTAAGGATTGTCGATATCTAACTGTTGAAGAAACCACAGCCGTTGCTGGGCAAAGGATAGGGGAGCAGGACTTATTTGAGAACGTTTTGGAATAACTTCTAATTGAGAGCGAGAGTCAACTTCACCGCGCAATCGCTTTGTGAGAAGCGCCTGTTGAGCGAGTGAAAGCTTTGACCGTCGTTTTAAAATTTCATCTTTTCTTGTTTCCATAATCCCCCCTGTCAAACTACGAGAACTAGCAATGCTTTTTAATCTATAACTTTGACCTTTATATACTCAGGGATAGGCTGTATTTGGGTTAGATCATTTTCTAAAATCTGCAAATCTCCACATTTATCAATTTCTTGAAACCCTGCAAATTTATAAGATATATACATCATTCGATTACGATTATTTGAAACAAACTCAGCCCGCAAATGAACATTATTCTTCTTAGCCAAGGTCATAATATGATTTAGCATAATTGTGCCCACACCTCTGGACATAACTCGACAAGACATCAACAAAAGTTTTAGAGTCCATATAAGCTCTCCACATTCCACAAGAGCTAACCCAATTTTTCCATAACTGCCGTATTTATCTTCTAAACTAGCAATTAGGATTTTATGTTGATTTGATTTTTGGAAATAATTCAATTCGTCATAGGAGTATGTATAACCAGTTGTATTTAATTGATTAGTTCTTAATGTTAACTCCTCAGCTCTTTGTAAATCATCTTCTTGAGCATCAGAGATAGTAAAAGTCATATTAAGCGTAGCTAAAAATTCGTCTTGAGTACCAATAAATTCTTTTTCCGAATTATTTCGTTCAATATCACTAATATACATTAATCTTCTCAGTTTTGAATCCTCTGTAATAAAACGAGGATTCATTTCTGGTTTATCTAAGAGAGCCGTTAAATCAGTTACACTAATACAATGTACTTCAGAAAGGGAGAAATTGACTTCTTCAAGTTCAAATAACTGGTCATCGATAAAAGCAAATACATCGATACCAATATTGAGCGACTTAGCAATTTCTTGGATAGAACTTGATTTTGAGTTCCAATTGATTTGGGGATAGAGAAAATATTCGTGTAGCCCAAACTCCTGGATTTTTTCCATTGCTTTGGCATAGTCATTTTTACTGGCAATAGACTGCAAAATACCTCGACTATCTAATGTTTTGATAATATCGATTACATCGGGGAACAGGTAAACACAGTCATCCTCTAATAAAACACCATCCCAAAGCGTGTTATCTAAATCCCAAACTACGCATTTGATAGTTTTTTTATCGACTTGTCGATCGCTTGAGATTTCAGTGTTTGTGCTAATCATATTCTCACATTATTGCCAGTAAGTTTTGAGAATTGGCAGTGGAAACAGGTTTTGATATGTACTCCTGATAACCGTAATCAGCGATGGTAATCTGTTGTATTTGTGTACTTCCTTCAATGATTTCCATAATTTTGGCATCTCGGAAATATCTAGCAACCGAATATTCATTAGTACAACCATTAGCCCCGTGAATTTGTACGGCATCATTTGCGACTTTAGTTGCTGTTGTAGATGCAAAATATTTGGCGATTGAAGTCTCTGTAATGGAATTGGGATCGCCAATTTCTTTGAGATAGCCAGCTTGATAGCATAGTAATCTTGCTGCTTTCACATTGACTATCATGTCGGTAATCATTTGCTGAATTAATTGGTGTTCTTTCAAATAAACATCAAACTGTTTTCGTTCACTCGTGTAATGAATGCAGTCTTCTAGGCAGGCTTGAGCAATACCTACAGAACCCCATGCCACACTATATCTTCCATAATCTAATGCAGAAGAAGCTATATAAGAGAAACCAAAACCCAATCTGCCTACCAGGTTTTCTTTAGGAATTCGACAATCTAGAAAGTTTAATTGAGCAAGCATTGAAGCCCGAACACCTAATATTCCAGAAATAGGTTGTATTGAAAATCCTGGACTATTCTTTTCAACTAAAAAAGCAGAAGGTTTACCCGAACATTGGGCAAATACCAAAAATACATCTGCAATTTGTCCGTAGGTAATCCATTTTTTATTTCCATTTAAAACATAAGAGTCACCAGAAAGTGTTGCTGTGGTTTCTATACTTTTGGCATCGCTACCTACGTTAGGTTCACTTAAGGCGAAAGCAGCTATAACTTCACCGGATGATAATTTTGGCAGCCAATACTCTTTTTGAGACTTACTACCCCATCGACAAAGAGCATAAGAAACCATACTGTGAACTGTGAGCAAACTCCGTAAAGAAGAACATCCTCGTCCAATTTCTTCATTAAGAAGACCATAGGTGATGATATCCATACTTTTGCCACCAAATTCTTCAGGTAATATTGCACCCAAATATCCTTGATGAGCAAACTTTTCTATAACTTTTGAAGAGGTACACTCATCTCGATCGAAGGAATTTGCATGAGGTATAATTTCTTCGTTTACGAAACCTCTAAACTTAGATTTATCATCTTTTTGTTGAGATGTCAACTCAATTTTCATGATGATTACTTATTTGGTAGAAAGGATGGTAATTTTTATATTTATTCATGATTTATGCGACTAAAGTTGTTTTCCGTTCAACTAAACGAGTCATAGAATTTATAGTTCTGAAGTTATCAAGTTCCAGGTCTTCGTTGTCAATAGTAATTTGAAACGCTTGTTCTATAAATAAGACAAGTTGCATAGCAAACATTGAATTGACAAAACCAAGGGCAAAGATATCTTCATCTAACTGCAAATCATGATTTCGGAAAAATCGGGATAAAAATTCTCTAATTTTTACTTGTATTTCTGACATTTTTCAATTTGCCTTGATTTTCAGAATGGCTAAGGACTTTGTTTTCATATCCAATTTCAAATTGCTCCATTGTAAGTATAAAAACCTTGCCCACTCTTGCGACCAAATAACCCGGCATTTACCATTTTTTTTAGTAATTGACAAGGTCTATATTTGCTGTCGTTGAAACTTTCATACAAAACTTCGATAGAAAAAAGAATCGTATCCAATCCAATTAAATCAGCAGTTTCTAGAGGGCCCATCTTGTGCCCAAAACAACTTTTAAAAATTCTATCTACTTCTTCCACTGAAGCAACTTGGTCTTGTAGCAAGAAAATTGCTTCATTAATCATCAACATGAGAACTCGGTTAGAAACAAAACCTGGCGCATCATTGACGAGGATGCTTTCTTTACCCATCTGAGCCAGTAATTCTTTCGCTATTGAGATTGTTTCATCGGATGTGTGATACCCGCGAATCATTTCAACCATCGGCTTCATGGGAACCGGGTTCATGAAATGCATACCAATCACTTTATCAGCACGCTTAGTTAATGAAGCAATGCGAGTAATGGGAATAGCAGATGTATTAGCTGCAAATATAGTTTGTTCTGGACAAATCGCATCAAGCTGTGCGTATACTCCCTCTTTAATATCCCACTTTTCGGTGACATTTTCAATCACAAATTCTGTATCTTCAAAAAATTTATAATTTGTAGAAAATTTAATTCTTTGAAGAGTGGTATCAGGATTGTCTACTTTTTCATTTTTATTGAAAAAACCTTGAAAACGGATATTATTTCTGATTTGTTTGTTAGCATCTGACAAAATCTCTTCGCAAATATCTACTAATATTACGTGATGACCGCTCTGGGCGAGGCTTTGAGCTAACCCAATTCCCATCACACCTGCTCCGACAACACCGACAGTTTGAATTTTCATAATTTTATCCTGCAATGACTAACTTTTTCGATCTAGTTTGACAATTGCACATTAAGAGTTTTGTTAATCTCTCCAGTTACACTTGTTTCGTTTCTAGATAATTGTTCTAACTCTTCTATGAGAATTTCTTCAATCACCAAAGCTAATTCATCAATAGTGGGAGCTTCAAAAAGAGAACGAACAGGTAGTTCTATTTGAAAAGTTTTGCGAAGCTGAGAAATAAGTACAGTTCCCGTCAGAGAGTCTCCCCCTAAAGCAAAAAAGCTGTCATGAATACCTACTGGCTCTATACCCAGTAACTCTTGAAAAACTTCAACTAGTTTTTGCTCTACATCATTACTAGGAGCAATGTATGCATTTTTTAAGTTTGGTCTAGAGTGACGAGAAGATAAATTAACTGTTTGGGCAGTATTTTTTTGTTGTAAAGGTTTTAATCTAATCCATTGGTCAATTCTAGATTGTAAATTCCCAGTTGAAACAACTATTTGATGATATTGACTCCATAAAATAATCCGTTCAAGGGCATTAATACCTTCTAAAGGTTCGATGGCGAATTCAGCCAAAGTTGTATTAGCAGGTATTTGTGAATTGTCTACTGCAAATCGCCATGCATCCCAGTTAATACTCATCCAAGGAATAGGATTTCTCTGATTGTGCTGGTAAGCAAAAGCATCCATAAACAGACTGGGTGCTGAGTAGGTAACAGAGCCTAATCCTCCTAAAACTGAGGTTAAAGAAGACATTAATAGACAAAAATCAAGCTTTTGGGACTGCAAAACTTCTTCTAATACTAAGAGTCTTTGTATTTCTTGCTGAAGTTGCTGTTGACATTCTCTTGGGTCTATCTCTACGATGGGGCTAAATAACTTATCTGCGGGTATTTTAGTTGTGTGGAATACCCCATTTATTTGACTAAACTTATTTTGTACTAAATTTACCACATCAGCGCTTTCGATTAAGACTTCTGCGCCCAGATTCTCCAGTTCTTGTACTTTCCGTATCTTGCAGCTGATGTTATCTTGCTCATCGTGAGCTGTCAGCCACTCTGACCAATCCGGTCGGTTGGGAAAATCCTCAGCTTCTAAAAGCAGCAGTTTTGCCTGTACTGTCTTTGCTAAATGTTCAGCTATTACAAGTCCTATATCTTTCAGTCCACCTGTAATTAAGTAGACTCCTTTTTCTCTTAACCTGAGTGTATCCGAGACGTTTGCATCTAATTGAACAGACTCAAAGGTTTGCACCCAACGTTCCAAACCACGGTAAGCAATAACTGAGTCAGAGGAATTGGTTTGAAGTTCCGTCAGTAGTTGTTCTACAAATTTTTCTTCTTGCCAACTTCCTGGTGAGGGAATAATAACATCAATGCTACGACATTTAATATTTGAATATTCTTGTGGGATGACCTTAACAAGTGCAAGGAGGGTTGCTTTTTCTGGACAAAGATTTTCAACTCCAGTTACAGCTTGCATATTGTTGGAGATAACTACAAGCTGTAACTCATTAATATAGTTCTGTTTTTCTAGCGCTTGTGTCAACAATAACAAACTTTGGAATCCTTCTGTTGTGTTAGAATCTGCAAATTCTGACTGGGTTACACTCCACAGATGAATAATTCTTTGTGGTATTAAGTCTTGGGCACGAAGTTCTTTGAGTAGAGTATTGTAATCATCTTGTTGTTGCGGTGCTATTGTATATGCACGTTTACCCAGATGCTTTCTTGAAGATTCACTCGTAGTCTCAAATTGTTTTCCAATTCTGACGGTAATTACATCATGACCTTCAAGTTGGAGTCGCTGCACGATTTGAGCGCCTAATCCATACTCATCAACAAATATTAACCAGCGTTCTGCTTGTTTCACCTGACCTTTTGATTGTGGTGGTAGCGAACGTTTCCATGAAGGGATGTAGAACCAGTCAGCAATATTGGACTTTTTACCAAATGAAACTTCTTGCTGTTCATGAAGTAATGCTGTAAATGCTGCTGGTGCTTTGGGCGTTGTTTGTGTAGTAGCCTGAGCGACAATTATGTGGTCTGTAAAAGGTGCGAATTCTGAAAAGGCTGTCACCTGCACAAAACCATGAGATTTGAGTTCTTGTTGCCACTGCTCTTTGGATAAAAAGGGATTGCACATGTTACGATCGCTTTCTAAATCCTCTATCGGATTCATCAGCAGCGCGTCAATGAACTCAAATTCCAAGCGTGGTTGAGTTGTTTCCCAAAAAAGAAGCAAACCTCCAGGAGCGAGTAAAGAGCGAATGCGATCGAGAGTTTCTCCAATATTTCGAGCGACGTGCAACACTTGGAAAGCTACAATTACATCAAAGCTGTGGCTTGAGTATCCTTGTTCTTGTGGCGATCGCTCAAGGTCTAGCAATTGGTATTCAATAAATGGATAATCGCTAAATTTCTTCTTAGCTGCATTCAGGAAGAAACCTCCCACATCGGTGAAGGTATAATTAGTTTTGTCTGATGGCAATATAGGTAATAACTCTGCCGTGCCAGTACCAGTTCCAGCGCCAAGTTCTAAAATTCTGAGATTCACTTGAGGAGGTAGTGCTTTTGACACTTGTTCTAAGCATACCCGCATGATTGAGTTGTAGTACTTATTTTCAGGCAATTGTTGGACTGAAAATTCTCCTGACTTTAATAAGGTGGAAACATGGAACTCTAATGGTTCTTTTTTACCAGTCAGCAGAGCTACCATATTTTCGCCATACAGTAGCAGCAAATCTATTTGTTGCGGTGTGTCTGTCCATTTGGTTCTGACTTCTACCAAAAGCTGATTAACAAAGTCTATTGATATTGGTAAAAAGTTAGTAAACAGTCCTTGTTCTTCATGTAACTGACCTTGCTCTACCAATATTTCTAGCCATCGACTGAACAATTCTTTATAGGAAGGAATAATCTGACATTGGTCAAATAACTCTTCTAAAAAATACTTTTTAGTGGGATTGCTAAAAGCTCCTAAATGTGCTGTTGTAAGATTAATATAAGCAATACATAAACGATCTAAACACTCTCTTTTTTCTTGAGCAATTTGCTCGTCAAATTCCAAAGCTCCTGTATTAGCTTGGAGTTGACCAGCTTCTACTAAAGATTTCCAAAGCTCTGATGCTGTTAACTTGGGCTGGAAATTTATTTGTACAGGTAACAATTTTTGTGGTTCAATCCAATATCTTTGTCGCTCAAAGGGATATGTTGGTAAGGGAAGGCGATGTCGGCGCTCATGGGTATGAAATCCCGACCAATCTATCTTGATTCCCTCAAGCCACAGTTGTCCTAATGTGTTGAGGATAAACACAACGTCAGATTGTCGCTCATAAGCATAGCGCAGCGAGGATAATATTACTTTGCGATCGCCAGGAACATTATCTAAGCATTGCATTGCTAAACTGCTTAATGCTTGTCCTGGCCCCACCTCTAATAAAATTGGACTGTGTTTTGTCCATAACTGATTTACTCCATCAGCAAAGCGCACGGGTTGGCATAGATGCTGTGTCCAGTAGCTGGGATTTGTGGCTTGCTCTGCTGTAATCCAAGTTCCGGTAACGTTAGATATATAAGGAATTTGCGGTGGTTTGAGGCTGATAGTTTGCACTAGTTCGGTGAAAGAGTCAGCGATCGCCTCCATCATGTAAGAATGAAAGGCATGGGAAGTCTGCAATTGCCGACAGGCTAATCCCTTACCATTCAACTCACGTGCCAGTTCTTCTACAGCCTGTGTAGTGCCGGCAAGTACACACTGAAATGAGCCATTGACTGCTGATAAGGAAAGGTTTCTATTCAAGAAAGGTTGCACTTCTTCCTCTGTCAAAGGAACCGCCAGCATTGCTCCCCCTGGCAACTCTTGAATCATTTGCGCTCTTTTGGCAACAAGAGTAATCGCATCTTCTAGAGACAATACTCCGGCTATTGTTGCTGCGGTATATTCACCGATGCTGTAACCAATCATTGCTACTGGACGAATGCCCCAGGATATCCATAATTGAGCTAAAGCATACTCAATGGCAAACAATGCTGGCTGCGTGAGGTATGTCTGATTTAGTTTTTGGGCGGCGGGATCTAGTGATTGAGGAGCGCGACCAAGCATTTGGCGTAAATCTATACCCAGTTTTTCTTTGGTTGTTTCGGTTGTTGAATGGGAAGTAGGATAAATAACTTCTTTGAGATTAAGACCTAAAAGGGGTTCAAACAACGAGCAACAGCGATCGAGGTGTTCGCGGAAAGTTGGTTCAAATTGGTATAATTCAGAACCCATGTTGAGATAATGAGTTCCCAAACCAGTAAACATCAAGACTACTGGGCGCTCATTCATATCCTGAGTGCTAGTTAAGACTCGTTTGGGATTTTGGAAAGCTGCGATCGCATCTTGAGTATCTTGACAAACAACTGTCCGCCGATGACTCAAACCATGCCGCCCAACTTGCAATGTATAAGCTACATCCGCAAGGTTAAGTTCTGGGTGCTGTTCCAGGTGATTAACCAAATTTGTAGTCGCCGTCTCTAAAGCAGAGCTAGTTTTAGCAGAAACTACCAGCAATTGATAATTTCTCCCCTGCTCCCCTGCTCCCCTGCCCCTCTGCTCCACTTCCGGGGCTTCTTCTAAAACAACATGAGCATTAGTCCCCCCAAGACCAAAAGAACTGACCCCAGCGCGGCGTGGTGTTCCGTTTGTTTGCCATGCAGATAGTTGGGTATTAACGTAAAAAGGGCTGTTGGCAAAGTCTATTTCGGGATTGGGTTCTTCAAAGTACAAGCTGGGTGGTATTTGTTGATGCTTTAGAGCTAAAACAGTTTTAATTAAACCCGTTACCCCAGCAGCGGTATTCAAATGGCTGACATTAGGTTTCACCGAACCGATCGCACAAAAACCCTTCTTACTGGTCTGGGCACGAAATACTTTTTCTAGCGCTCGAATTTCAATCGGATCGCCCAAGGCTGTACCAGTGCCATGAGTTTCAATGTAGGTAATAGTATCAGGATCAAATCCTGCGATCGCTTGGGCTTGGGCGATCGCTTCTGCTTGACCTGCAACGCTCGGTGCTGTATAGCTTACTTTCACTGCACCATCATTATTAATAGCTGAACCTTTAATTACCCCATAAATATAGTCGCCATCCGCTACGGCATCCTCTAATCTCTTTAAGATCGCAATACCCACGCCTCTGCCAAAAGGGCCACCAGTAGCTTTAGCATCAAAGGCACGAGTGTGAGCATCAGCAGAAGCCATCCCGCCAGTTTGATAGAAATAACCTTCTACTTGGGGAGTTTGGATCGCGATACCACCAGCCAGTGCCATATCGCACTGGTAACTTTGCAACCCTCGGCACGCTAGATGAACAGCTACTAAGGAGGTGGAACAAGCTGTACCAACACTAATACTCGGCCCTTTTAAATTTAACTTGTAAGAAGTTCGTGTAGATATAGAATCCTTATCATTGCCAAGGGCAATTTGCATATTCAGTGATTTGAGCAAGTCAGGGTGTGAGGCGAGATTATTCAGCAGGTAAGTACTTAGATTGCCCCCAGCATATACACCAATCAGGTTATTGTCTGTTTTTGGATCGTAACCAGCATTTTCTAAAGCTTCCCACGCACACTCTAAAAAAATTCGCTGTTGTGGGTCGAGAATCTCAGCTTCTCTAGGAGAGTAGCCAAAGAATGAAGCGTCAAACATCTCGATGTCTTCTAGCACAAACCCAGCTTTTACATAGTTAGGGTCTTGCAAACAAGTTGGATCTACGCCTTGTGCGATTAATTCTTCATCGCTGAAGGATGAAATAGACTCTACACCGTTGCACAAATTCTGCCAAAACTGAGCCACATTTTTGGCTCCGGGAAACCGACCTGCCATGCCAATTACGGCTATTCCTTTCAATCGATTACTCATACACCCTCCTCCTGAGCTTCATCAGATCCATTTCTTCTTCAATTGCTGCTTCTTGCCTCTTGGCACGCTCTTGGGCTTGCTCGAAGGCTGGTTGTTCATTTTGTGTCTGGCTGAGATATCCTGCCAAGACATTGATGGTGGGATATTCAAATAAGTCAGCTGTGGAGATATCACAGTTTAAAGCAGCCTGCAATTTACTGCGTACCTGTACCATGAGAAGTGAATCGCCACCTAGCTCAAAGAAGTTATCGTGGATACCTACTTGTTCGCTACCCAGGAGTTCTTGCCAGATCGAAGAGATTTTTTGCTCGATTTCGTTTCTGGGAGCAATATAAGTAGTACTCAGTTCTGGTCTTGAATACGTTGGTTTTGAGAGGTTATCTTTGTTTGTAGCTTCTGGATTGGGTGAGTAGCTCACGAGATCCGGCTTGATTTGAAGTCGAAAATCATGGGTTGATACTAGAACTTGAGAAAGAGTATTCTCCAGAATCCGGTTGAACGCTTCTATCCCCTCAGTAGATGATAACCCTTGCTCAAGCAGCTGTTTTTGATACGTTTGGGCAGGTGTGAGAGATTTTTTCGGCTCTCTAGGACTGAAAGCTACGGATACTTTAGTGTCTTTGTTTTCCCCAATAGATAAGGAGTCTGGATTTTCCAAAGATACAACAATCTTACCAATATGCTTCGCTCTTGCCATCTCTTCAAAAGCACGAGCCACGGAATCAATAGCAAAGACCTGATAAGGCAAGGGTTGAAAATTTCTCTGGTGGAAATGTTGTACTACTTCGCGCCACAGGTCGCTAAAGTTGGGAAGTTGTCGGTCTACGTTAATAGCAAAGAACGATAAGCATTTTGCAAAGACTTTTAGACCTAGTTGGCTGTTATTGAGAATATCCCGCTTACCAATTTCTAGAAAGCGTCCGTAAGGTGCTAATACGTCTAGACTTTTGGTCAAGAATTCTCCGGCAAGGGAATTCAAAACTACATCTACACCCTTGCCATGCGTGCGTTGCATCACTTCGTCAGCAAAAGCAACAGACCTAGAATCAAAGACATGCTCAATCCCAATTGAATGCAGAAAAGCTCGCTTCTCTGGATTACCTGCCGTGGCAAAGATTTCTGCTCCTATCCACTGAGCAATTTGAACTGCCGCCATGCCGACTCCACCAGCCGCAGCATGAATGAGAACGCGATCGCCTTTACTCAACCTACCTAATTGTATTAGGGAATAGTAAGCTGTAGTAAAGGCTACGGGAATTGTTGCTGCTGCTTCTAAACTCAAATGTTTAGGTTTGAGTGCAACTGACAAAGCAGAAGTCGTGAGGAATCGGCTAAAGCAACCATCGCCAAAGGCAATCACTTCATCTCCAATTTCAAACCCCTCAACGCCTTCTCCTAATGCAACTATTTTTCCAGCACACTCTAAACCGAACTTGAGATCGGCATCAGTTGGGATAGGAAGCATTCCTAGAGCCAGAAGTACTTCTTTAAAGTTAAGACCAGTTGCAGCCACCTCAATTTCTATCTCTCCTCGACCTGGTTGCTGGCGCGATATTGATTGAAATGTCAAAGTATCTAAAGTGCCAGGAGAAGAAATTTTTAAACAAAAGTTTTGGCTTTCGGAAATAGGAGATTTTTTGGGGATGACATCTACTTTTCTCAAAGTATACTCTTCTATCTCAACCAATTCTCTCCCTTGCTCATCCATAATAGTGATATCAAATTTCAGAGTATCATTCCGAGATTTTTCATTTTTAGTGGATCTAATGTGACTGTATACTTTTTCAGGTAAAGATTCTCTAAACTTCAATTTTTTATAAGAAAATGGTAAGTAAGCGCTTTTTTGTTTGATGCTCAGAAAACCAACGGCATTATCTAGTAAAGCCGGATGTAATTTATATAAATTAATATCATTGGCAAATTGGCTAGGTATTTCTAGGATAGCTAAACCTTCATTTGTACCGAATTTTGCCTGTTTGAAGTTGTTCCATCTAGAGCCAAATTTTATATATCCTCCTTGAAGTTTACTATCCCTTTCTGCATTGGTAATTTCCTGCTTGTTACATCTGGCGATAATTGTTTCGATGTCATATTGATTAGGTAATTCTGTTTCTCTAAAGGCTATTTCTCCTTTAGCATGTTCTAACCATTTATCTCCCTCAGAGCTTGATTGGCTGATGATCGAGAATTCAAATTTATCTCCCTGTTTTTTCAACAGTGTCCGAACTTCTTTTTCTTCATCACCTTCTACTACTAAGGGCGTAAGAAAATACACTTCACTGATTTCTATTGGGCGATTTTCCCTATGCTTTTCAAAAGCAGCTCTAGCCATTTCCAGGTAAGCTGTTCCTGGAAGTGTGGCTTTTCCCATGACTATGTGTTCATTCAAAACCCAGTGTTTGATGACGCTAAATTTCGAGATATATATTTCTTGCTCTGAACTCTCCACTATGCATTGCTCAAATAATGGATGGTTCACTGCTTGAAATTGAGGTTTGACGATCTGGGATGGGGTTGATATATTTGCGGCTGTGGCTGCCATCCCAACTTCCTGCCAAGCAGACCAGTTAATAGATGTAGTAAATATGCCATCTCGATTACTCTTATAGTGAGCAAAAGCATCCAGAAAAGCATTAGCACTGGCATAATCTACCTGTCCTAATTCTCCTTGAATGGCAGTCATTGAGGAACACAAAACCAAGAAATCTAGCGGAGTATCCTGAAAAATACTATTAATAACTAGCGTTCCCTTCACTTTAGGAGCGAGAACCTTTGCTGTCATTTCTGCCGTTTTTAGCTGAATGATTCCACCTCCCGGAATCCCAGCGGCGTGAATTACACCATTGAACTTACCAAAATGCTCCTGCGCCTTTGCGATCGCCTCAAGCATTTGTTCGCGATCGGTGACATCAGCACTCACCACCAAAATTTCTGCACCCAACTGTTCGAGTTCTTGGAGTTTTTGAATCTTGCAACTAATACTATCTTGCTCACCGTGAGCGTTCAGCCACTCTGACCATTCGTCTTTTGCCGGAAATGATGAACGTCCTGTGAGCAGCAATTTTGCCTTTACAGTCTTCGCCAGATGCTCCGCTAGCACCAGTCCAATGCCTCCCAATCCCCCAGTGATTAAATATACGCCTTTTTCTTTTAGTTTTGGTATTTTTGCAGATGCTGGCTCTAAGGAAACAGGTTCAAATTGTTGTACCCAACGATGATTTCCTCGGTAGGCGATAACTGAGTCAGAAGATTGTGTTTGTAGTTCACTCAGCAATTGTTCTATCAGTTTCTCTTGGTGCCAAGATTGATTTGAGGGAGTAGTAATATCAATGCTGCGACAACTGATATTTAAATACTCTTTTGGTATCACCTTCACAGGCCCAAGAATAGTTGCCTTTTCAGGACAAAGAATTTCATCTCCAGTCACTTCCTGGATGTTGTTGGAGATGACGGCTATTTGCAGTTGTTCGCTAAAATGATGTTTCCCAAGTGCCTGAGCGAGAAATAGCAAACTATAAAATCCTAAATCTTTTGTGTCAACTGCTGATTCTGTATTGTTAACAGGAGTGACATTCCATAAATGCACAATTGTGTGTGGGAATTTGTTTTCTGCTAGAAGTTCTTTGAGCAAAGCATCATAGTCATCTGGTTGTTGGGGATTTAAGCTGTAGTGGCGATCGCTTAGTTTTCTCAACTTCAATCCGATGCTGAGTGCGATCGCATCTCGACCTTGCAGTTTCAATCGGTTTACTAATTCTTCACCCAATCCGCACTCATCGGTAAACACCAGAGTGCAAGCCAAAACCGATTTTTCACTCTTGGGTTTTTCGGGTAGTGGAGAGCGTTTCCATGATGGGACGTAAAACCAGTCAGCAATATCTGACTTTTTACCCGTTACAGAGGCGATCGGCGTCTGTAAACTTGTATTGACAACTGCTGATTTTTGGTCATGAATCCAGTAACGCTGGCGCTCGAAGGGATACGTCGGTAAGGGAAGACGATGACGGCGCTCATGAATATAAAATCCCGACCAATCCACATTTACTCCAGATAGCCAGAGCTTACCTAATGTGTTCATTAAGAACGCTACATCTGAGTGTTTTTCCTGGGGATGTCGTAATGAAGATAATGCGATCGGTTCTGAATGCTTTTTGGCAAAGGTAGATAAAGTATGCCCAGGCCCAACCTCCAGCAGGATGCGATTTGGCTCTTGTAGTAATGCAGAGATTCCTTCCGAGAAGCGAACACAGGAGCGTAAATGTCTCGCCCAATAATTTGGATCTGTGGCTTGCTCTGCCGTAATCCAAGTGCCCGTAACATTGGAAATAAAGGGAATTTTCGGGGGATTTAGTCTAACTTTACTGACTTCCTTCTCGAATGGCTCCAAGATGGTTTCCATCATCGGAGAATGAAAAGCGTGGGAGGTATGCAAACGCCGACATTCTATCCCTTGAAGCTGGTTTTGCAATGCATTTATAGCATCATCAGTTCCCGATACCACACACAAAGCTGGTGCATTACTAGCAGCTAAGGATAAATTTTCATTCAGTAAACCTCTAACTTCCGCTTCTGGTAGGGGTACAGAGAGCATCGCACCAAATGGAAGTTGTTGCATCAATCGCCCACGAGCAGCTACCAGTCTTAAGGCATCTTCAACAGACATTACACCAGCTAAACAGGCAGCGACATATTCCCCAATGCTATGACCAATCATCGCTTGGGGAGAAATCCCCCACGATATCCACAATTGAGCCAAAGCGTATTCTATGACAAACAATGCTGGTTGAGTGATGTCAGTTTGTTGCAGTTTTTCGGCTGCGGCTTTTGATTCCGACTCCTTGGGATAAATAACTGAACGCAAATCCAACCCCAAATGTGGTTGCAGCAATTGACAGCAAAAATCGACTTGTTCTTGAAAAACTGGCTCAGTCTGGTAAAGTTCTTTACCCATGTCTACATACTGAGCGCCCTGTCCGGGGAACATGAAAGCGATGGGGCGATCGCTATTTTCAACTAAGCGAGTCAAAACTCTTTGCGGATCTCGTAAGGCGCTGGCTGCATCCTCGATATCTTGGCACACCAGTACGCGACGATGATTAAATTCACCACGTCCTACTTGCAGGGTATGGGCAACATCCGCTAAGTTCACATCGGGATGTTGCTGGAGGTGATTAGCCAGATTTTTTGTTGCAGTTTCTAAAGCTGAGTCAGTTTTGGCAGAAAGTACTAACAACTGCCAGGGACGAGAAGGGCTAGACGGTTCCAGTACTGGTGCTTCTTCTAGAATGACATGAGCATTAGTCCCACCAATACCCAAAGAACTCACACCAGCACGCCGAGGGGTACTTCCCGCTTTCCATTCTGTGAGGGTTGTATTTACATAAAAGGGACTATTGGCAAAATCAATCTGGGGATTTGGCTGCTCAAAATTTAAACTGGGTGGTATCTGCTGATGTTTCAGGGCTAAAACTGTTTTAATCAGTCCGGCAATCCCAGCTGCTGCATCTAAATGACCGATGTTTGTCTTCACTGAAGCGATCGCACAGAAGCCTTTTTTGGTGGTACTGCTACGAAAGACTTGGGAGAGTGCGGCAATTTCAATGGGATCGCCTAAAGCTGTACCAGTCCCATGAGCTTCAATATAGTTAATTGTCTCAGGCTCAACTCCCGCCAGCATCATCGCTTCAGCAATCACTTCTGCTTGACCATTGACGCTAGGCGCTGTGTAGCCAACTTTACCAGAGCCATCATTATTAATAGCTGAACCTTTAATTACAGCATGGATGCGATCGCCATCTGCTAGAGCATCACTCAATCGCTTCAGGACAACAATTCCTACACCATTACCGATAGTTGTTCCCTGCGCTTTCGCATCAAAAGCACGACAGTGACCATCAGGCGATAATGTGCCTCCGGGTTCGTACAGATAACCCGTTTTTTGCGGTACGTGGATAGAAACCCCACCGGCTAAAGCCATGTCGCATTGATAATTCAACAAACTTTGACAAGCAAGTGTGGTTGCAACTAATGAGGTGGAGCAAGCTGTTTGGACTGTAATACTTGGGCCGGTAAGATTTAATTTGTAAGAAACACGAGTTGTAAGGAAATCTTTATCGTTACCAATTACTGTTTGGTAGCATTGGGCTGAACCCAGGCGATCGCGGTTTAAATCTAATGAATAATAGTTATTTAAGCTAGCACCAGCGTAAACTCCAATGCGACTGTCACATCTATTTGAATCATAGCCAGCATTTTCTAATGCTTCTAAAGCACACTCTAAAAAAATCCGGTGTTGGGGGTCAGTAATTTCTGCTTCTTTGGGATTAAAACTAAAAAATGCCGCGTCAAATAAATCGATATCTTTTAATATGGCACTGGCTTTTACATAATTGCGATCGCTTAATATATTAGGTTCAATCCCATCAGAGACTACTTCTTCATTTGTGAAGAGAGAAATTGACTCTACACCAGACTGTAAATTTTGCCAAAACTCTTCAATATTTTTCGCATCGGGAAAACGCCCGGCCATCCCAATGATGGCTATGGCTTCTAAAGCATCATTATGTGTAGCGTTAACCATAAATATTTTTACCTTGCTTACTCAAATGTTGCTTTTGGCGCTTGATAGCCTCAATTTGCTTATTTACGCGATCGCGTGTGACTGTAAAAGAAAGTTGTTGCTGTTGACTTAAACATTGCGCTAGGGAGTAAATAGTTGGATTTTGAAACATCGTCACTACTGATATATCTCGCTGCAAAATTGCACACAGTTGATGATTAACCTGAAGCATTAGTAGTGAATGCCCACCTAAATCAAAAAAGTTATCATGAATCCCCACTCGATCGAGATGCAGTAATTCTTGCCAAAGCTTTGCTATCTGCTGTTCCATTTTAGACTGAGGTAACTGAAAAGCTGCTGTCAATTCTGGACGCAGATTGTCAGGTACAGGTAAAGCACGACGGTCTACTTTACCATTAGGAGTTAAAGGTAAAGCATCTAACACGACAAAGGCAGAAGGAAGCATATATTCAGGCAGTTTTTCTTTAAGAAATTCTCGTAGTTCATTTACAGAATGCGTAGTGTTTTCATAATTAACTATATAGGCAACTAGGCGGCAGTCATTTGCTATATCCTTTCTAGCTAATACTACCGTTTCTCGTACCTGTGGATGTTGCTCTAATAAAGCTTCTATTTCTCCTAACTCAATGCGATTTCCGCGAACTTTTACTTGATGGTCTATTCTGCCTAAAAACTCTATATTTCCATCTGGGCGATAGCGTGCTAAATCACCTGTTTTGTAAAGGCGTGTATTTGAATTGTGGATTGGAAATTTTGCTATTTTAAATCTTTTACTTAAGTCTACATCATTAAAGGGATTGGCAATAAACTTTTCTTCAGTTAACTCAGGTCTATTTAAATAACCTCGTGCTAATCCAATTCCAGCTAGATATAGTTCCCCCGATACTCCAATAGGAACAGGTTGTAAATGTTTATTTAAAATATATATCTGTGTATTGGCTATTGGACGACCTATAGGAACAATTTTTTCATCAGTAACAGATTCACAGCACCATGCTGTCACATCAATAGATGCTTCTGTCGGGCCATACAGGTTATACAATTTTCCATCAAAACTATTGAAAAATCGCTGTTGTAAATCAAAAGATAAAGCTTCCCCGCTACAAATAACGCGCTTGATACTTTTACACTTTTGATGTTCTTGTGCCTCTAGAAAAACTTGCAACATAGAGGGAACAAAGTGAAGTGTCGTTATTTCTTTCTCTGATATAATTTTGGCTATATATCGCGCATCTTGATGACCACCTGGTTTAGCTAAAATTAAACTTGCACCCGTCAACAATGGCCAGAAGAATTCCCAAACCGAGACATCAAAACTAAAAGGAGTCTTTTGCAAAATCCTGTCAGATGATGTTATTTGATAAGCATCTTGCATCCATAGTAAGCGATTGCACAAACCCAGATGAGTATTCATCACTCCTTTAGGTGTACCCGTAGAACCAGAAGTATAAATTACATAAGCTAAATTTTCTGGCTTCACGTCGCTAACTATATTTTGGAAACTATAATTTTCAAATTCTGTACTTTGAGTATCTATACATACTAATTTTCCTTGATGTGATAGTAGTTCATTAACTAGATGCAGTTGTGTTAACAACACTGATACTTGAGCATCTACCAACATAAATGCCAAACGTTCTTTGGGGTAGCTGGGGTCTAAAGGTAAGTAAGCACCACCTGTTTTCAAAATCCCTAGTAATCCAATCACCATTTCCAGCGATCGCTCCAGACAAATTCCCACCAATACCTCTGGTTTGACACCTAGCGATCGCAAGTAGTGCGCCAGTTGATTTGCCCGGTTGTTTAATTCCCGATAGGTTAATTGTTGATTTTCAAAGACGACTGCAACAGCATCTGGTGTTTTCTCTACCTGTGCTTCAAATAGTTGATGAATGCACTTGTCTTGTGGGTAATCTGTCTTGGTATCATTCCACTCAACTAATAATTGCTGTACTTCAGATGGTGTTAGTAATTGCAAGTCTGAAATGCGTTGTTGGGGATCGCTAACTATGCTTTCTAGCAAAGTCTGCAAGTGTCCCAGCATCCGAGTAACGGTATCTACATTAAACAAATCTGTATTGTACTCGCAAGTCGCAATTAACCCTTGCTCGGAATCCTCCATAAACAATGTCAAATCAAACTTAGATGTCCCGTTGTAACCTTCCTCATAAGTCACTGATACATCCGATAGGCTTATATTGGGTTTTGGAACATTTTGGAGAACGAACATGACTTGAAATAGTGGATTGTAACTCAAGTCTCTATTTGGCTGTAGCTCCTTTACTAACTTTTCAAAAGGTAAGTCTTGATGAACATAAGCCTCTAAAGCTGTAGACTTCACTCGTGCTAATAACTCCTGAAAACTTAGGTCGCCAGAAAGGTCTGTACGCAGAACTAAAACATTGACAAAAAGTCCTATTAATAATTCAACTTCTGCTCTGTTGCGATTGGCGATTGGCGAACCGACTAAAATATCTGTCTGACCTGTATAGCGATACAGCAAGGTTTTGAAGGCTGTAAGCAAGGTCATAAATAGAGTTACTCCTGCATGACGGCTCAAATTCTTTAGCTCTTTTGTCAGAGTTTGGGAAAGAACTAATTTTGCTTGAGCGCCTTTGAATGTTTGAACTGGCGATCGCGCCCGATCGGTTGGTAAATTCAGTACAGGTAGCTCACCCTGCAATTTTTGTTTCCAATAAGTCAATAACGGTTGAATACGTTCGCCATCAAGCCATTTTTGTTGCCAATTGACAAAATCTCTATACTGAATAGCTAATTCGGGAAGTGGTGTACCCCTTTGGGGAAGCAAGCTAGCAAGAGCGTGTGTCTGCAACACGCTGCGCGAATGCAGAGAAAGTTTGCCTGTTGAGAATGCTTCATATAGTGCAGTTAGTTCTTTAATCAGAATACCGATAGACCAACCATCTGCAATTATATGATGCAGAGCGATCAACAATTGATAACTTTTATCATTTAATTGTAAAATTTTAGTACGCAAAAGCGATTGAGCAGATAAGTCAAATGGCTGCTGTGCGAGTTCTATAGCCAAACGTTGGGCTTCTTGGGTACGCTGATTTTCTGATAGTAAACGCAAATCTTCAACCGCTAAAGTTAAAGGTACAGCTTGATTGATAACTTGAATGGGTTGTCCATCTGACACTGTAAAGCTTGTACGTAAGACTTCGTGTCGTCTAATAATCTCGTTAAGACTATCTTCTAAGCTGGCTTTGTCAATACAACCTTTGAAGTTAATAACTATAGGAATATTATATGTAGGACTATCAGGATTTAACTGATTGATAAACCACAATCCCTGCTGGGCAAAAGAGAGAGGATTAATAGATGTATTTTTCTCTTGTTGAGTAAGAGATATTGAGGGTATTGCGTCTGTTGTCAATTGAGCGAGTATTTTTGTAGCTAGCGCGAGCGTATTCATCCCTTCAAAGAAGTCTGCTACGGATACTTCTACCTCTAAATCAACCTCAATCCGGTTTTTCAACTCAAACACTTTTAAAGAATCAAGCCCCAGAACACTTAATGGTTCTTGAGGATTGATATCATCTGGTGCGATCGCCAGTACTCTCGCTTCCTGTTCAATCAAATATGTTTCTAGAAGTTTTTGACATTCCCTTGGGGAAAGCGCCAAAAGTTCGGAACGCTGTAATCGAGTTTCCTCTGTGAGAATATTGCTAATTTTGAGAATGTTACTGACAACTACATTCAGTTCACCATTCTGAAACTGGGCGCGAGTTGCACGACGTTGAATTTTACCACTGGAAGTCTTGGGAATACTACCGGGTTTAATCAAAACCACAGCATAAACTTGGACTTCATGTTCTTCAGTTACAGCTTGGCGAATTGCAGATATAACTTCTTCTAAATTTGGCTTGGCGCGAAACTTCAATTCTTGGACGATTACCAGCCGTTCTTCATTGTGAACCTCGACTGTAAATGCGGCGCTAGCACCAGAATTTAAAGATGAATGGCTGCGTTGGGCGGTTAATTCTATATCCTGTGGGTAAAGATTTCTACCGCGAATAATAATTAAATCTTTGGCTCTACCTGTAATAAAAAGCTCGCTATTTTCTAAAAAACCTAAATCTCCCGTCCGCAGAAAAGGGCCTACACCGGTGTCAGATAGATAAGCATGAAAAGTTTCTGTTGTCTCTCGATCGCGATTCCAATAACCTTGACCAACACTCGGCCCAGATACCCAGATTTCCCCAATTTCACCAGGTTTACAACTACTGAGTGTTTCTGGATTAGCGATCGCTACTTCCAGTTGTGGTATAACTCGACCACAACTGACAAAATAATAGACATCTTCAGTACTCTGGGTACTGGGTACTGGGTACTGGGAAGGAAATTCTTTTAAAGCCTCCACTTCACTCGGCTTTAATATATGGTTCGAGTCTGAGTCTGAATCCTCATGCAAATCTTCCCGTTCCCCAGTCCCCAATCCCCGCTCCCCATCCCCAGTCCCTAGTCCCCAATCCCCAGTCCCCAATTCAACTACCCGATTAGATTCTAATGCAGACTTCTGGACTGTTTTGATTATCGGTGATGTCGCCTTCTGCACCCCAGAAACCATCAGAGTTGTTTCAGCCATCCCGTAACAAGGGTAGAATGCCTCTTTACGGAAGCCACAATCGGCAAAAGCTGCTGCAAACCGCTCTAAAGTATCATACCGAATCGGTTCCGCGCCGTTAAATGCCACACTCCAACTACTCAAGTCAAGAGTTTCTTTTTGTTCAGGAGTAATTTTTTGAGTACATAACTCATAGGCAAAATTAGGGCCTCCACTGGTTGTGCCTTTGTAGTGAGATATAGCTTGCAACCAACGGTAAGGACGTTGAAGAAAGGAAGTTGGAGGCATAATGATGCAAGGAAAACCTCCATATAAAGGTTGCAATATTCCTCCAATCAAGCCCATATCGTGGTACATCGGCAACCACGTCACGAACTTACTTTCTGGAGAATGCTCCATAAATTGGTAAGTTGTGTGAGCATTGTGCAGTAGGTTCCCATGACTAATCATTACACCTTTGGGTGTCCCTGTAGAACCAGAGGTGTATTGCAGAAAAGCTAAAGTATCTCGATCGATAGAGGGTTCTTGCCAATTATCTTCTATTCCCTCTGCAAGATTATCAGTAGTTAGCCACTGTAAGGATTCTAAGTCAGTCTTTTGTGTCATTAAAGACTGCACATTAGGCAGGATTTCTGTTGTAGTGAGAGCGATCGCTGCTTGTGCATCTATAGAGATAGCTTTTATTCTTGGTGTATTGCGCTCATTTCGAGGGGGATATGCAGTTATAGCCACAACTCCTGCATATAAGCAACCAAAAAAAGCAACTAAAAAATCTAGTCCTGCGGGATAAAGTAGTAAAGCGCGTTCCCCAGTCAAACCCAATGCTTGTAATTGAGCAGCTATTTGCCGCGATCGTCTATCTAATTCTTGATATGTAAGCGTGGTTTGTTCTGTCTCCCCATCTAACAAAAAGGTAAAAGCATCTCTATCTGGTTGCGTAGAGCTTCTTAAGCGTAGTAGTTCGACAACTGTAGAAAAGTTGCCAACAATATCAAAGAAGCTATGAGAAAAACTATTCATTTTTATTTTCAACCCAGCGCGATGTGCAACTTACTTTGTTACCAGAAAATTTATCAAACAAACATACTTTTAAAAAATTCCATAAAATTATTCAGATTTCCACCAGAGATTATATGAGATAAATAATGAGGTGCAATGTTGAAAAAAACTGACACCATATTCTTTTGCCATAAAAAATCTTGTATTTTAAGATCGTACCAAAATGATAATGAGATATTATCATCTACTGCGGAAAGATGATGCCACCAAAAAGGCGGAATGTAGAGTATTTCTCCCGGTTGAAGTATAACTTCTATTCTTTCTTCCCAAGGAAAGTTCGGAAATAACTCCGAATTAAAGAGAACTGGATTTACCTTACTATTATATGCTGCGCCAGAACTAGCCTCAAGAGGTGGATAAAATGACAAATAATTTGAAGGCGGAAATAAAAGTATTCTTTTTCTTCCTCGAATTTGAGCAAAAATATTATGTAGTGGGTCAAAGTGAAGTGTAGTAGTTGAAGAAAAGTTTTTACTTGAAAAGCCATACCACAATGTCACAAATGCTTTCCTGTCAAAGTATTCTGGATAAGTTACATCTTGAAAAATTTCAGGAAAACGCTCTTCAAAACCTGCTTCAGATAAATAACATTCTAAATCTTGCTCGTTATTGTTTTTACGATCTATATGGTTCTTGATATACTCCTGAAATTTCATTTCTTTTTTAGGCTCGTAACCATCTTCATAAGAAAAGTTTTTATGATCGTCCCAAAAATTTTTCTTATAAAACCGGACTGGCACCATGTTATTTCCACAATGTTTTATCAGATAATCATTAGACCAATTCTGACAAGCACCCCAATGTTGGGCAACATCTTCAATGATAAAAGGTTGATATTGTTTACATATTTCTGAAAATTCTTTTGTACTAGGGCTTTTGAATTTTAAAACTGATTCACTCGCTTGAATTTGCATAGAAACTTCAATCTCCTGAATTTAACTAAAATTTTTGCACTATTTATAGATATTGCCATCTAGAATGACTATTAGGTTTTTATTCATCTATAAATTATGAAAGCAGTTTCTTGGTTGATGTCATTCTATTGACTCCAATTTAATATTTTTGATTATTTCCTAATCAAACAATTTTTCCAGGCAAAACCAATGCTTATAAACCACTATGAAAATTTTTATTTATTTTGATTTCAACTCAACGTAATATGCAACTTATTTGGTCACAAGAGCATCAATCAAAAATTGCCTTAAAAAAATCATAAAATCTTTGAAAGTGAGATTTCCAACAGAAATTGAATGATATAAATAATAAGGTGCAGTCTTTAAAAAAACTGACAACATATTCTTTTGCCAGAAAAAGTCTTGGATTTTAACATCGTACCAAAATGATAATGAGATATTATCATCTACTGCGGTCATTCGATGCCACCAAAAAGGTGGTAGGTAAAGTATTTCTCCCGGTTGAAGTACAAATTCTATTTTTTCTTGCCAGGGAAACTTCGGAAATAATTCCAAATTTAATAGATCCGGATTGACCTTACTATCATATGCTGCCCCAGAACGAGCCTCAAGAGGTGGATAGAATGACAAATAATTTGAAGGTGGAAATAAGAGTACTCTTTTTCTACCTCTAATTTGGGCAAAAAGATTATGTGATAAGTCAAAGTGAAGAGGACTATTTGAGGAAAAACTTTTACTTGATAAACCAAACCATAACATCACAAACGCCTTCCTGTTGAAGTATTCTGGATAAGTTATATCTCCAATAATTTCAGGGAAGCGCTCTTCAAAATATGCCTGATTTAAATAACATTCTAAACTATGAATATTATTATTTTTACTAACCCTATCTTCTATATGGTTATTTATATACTCCTCCAATTTCATTTCTTTTGGAGTTTCGTACCCATCTTCATAAGCAAAGTTTTTATAGTCTTGCCAAAAATCTTTCTTAAAAAACCGTACTGGAACCAGATTATTTCCGCACTTTTTTATCAGATAATCATTTGTCCAATTATTACAAGCATCCCAATATTGAGCAACATCTTTAATTATAAAAGGATGATATTGTTTCAATAACTCTGAAAATTGCTTTGTACTAGGACTTTTGATTTTTAAAATTGATTCATTAGCTTGAATTTGCATAAAAACTCCAACATACTCAGCACGATGTGCAACTTGTTTTGGTGTAAGAGCATCAATCAAAGATTTTTTTCAAGATAGGACTTACGCACGAGTTACGGAATAACGTAGACGCATTTGCAAAGCTTCTGTCTACCACACGCTAGGTTCTCGTAGAAGCTGCTCCTCTGAACGCCAAAGGCGAAGGCGCAGGCTACCGCAGAGGACACGGAGAAATCAGAGTTTGAGTAATATATTGCGTAAGTACAAAAAAAATTCCATAGAATTTTTTTGGATAAATATTTTCTTTATTGCAAGTAATTTTTATTTATCCTTGATTAGATTAACGAGAATGAGTTGCTTTAGCAAGAGAAAATTTATATATAAAAATTATCAAAAAGCTACATCTATATCAGCTTTTTTTATGTAACCTTGTTTATAGATGACGAGCAATATACTTTTCCAAACCCCATCTCAAAATAGATGTCTAAGTTTTGCATAGGGCTAAATAACACAGGATTTCGTTCTATTTGGGCAAATAAATAAACAATAAGGTTATCTAAGCATTTTGGAAATACTTATCGAGGAAGTAGTTTTAGCTACTAGTTAAATCTCTGATGACGCGTCAAGCAAACAACTAGCTATAAGAATAATTGCTGCTTGCTATCCAGATTAAATAAAAAAGATTATTAATTATCTTGTGTCTAGCATCACTTCATAATATGATTCAACTAGCTTAAACCTAAATGACAATTCTTTTCAAAGATTGTCATTGTGTCTCCGAGTCCGGCCAAGTAGTGTGATTGAGTGTAAGCGGATCAATGAAGTTAGATAAATTTTTTCAAAGCCTGCTGTTAACAGGTGCGGTTGTTGTTGTGATTAACACTCCAGCTAAAGGTGAGGAAGTACGAGAGAATGTTCAAAGCAAATCTTCTACCCACAAGGTAGGGAAATCTGCATTAGATGAAAAGGTTGCAGTTACAGATAAAAAATTTGCGAACAGCAAATCTCCAGTACTAACTCCCAGTAGCAACAAATCCCAACTCCTTAAAACAAAGTCGGATAAAACAAGTAAAAATATTCGCCGACTAAGCGAAATCGAACTTCCCGCTACTAGCGCTCAAATGCTGGTACAGTCACCAACACCAACTAACCCCCCTAACTCAGAACAAAGAAATGGGGATCAACAAGTCATACCAATCACAGGAGTCAAGGTAAATCCCACAGACAAAGGTGTAGAGCTAATTCTAGAGACATCTCTTGGGGAAAAACTACAAATAACAAATCGTAGTCAGGGGAATAACTTTATTGCTGATATTCCCAACGCCCAACTGCGTTTACCCAGTGGTGAAGCTTTCGTATTTCGTTCAGAAAAACCACTTACGGGAGTGACTGAGATTACAGTCATCAACCAGGATGCGAATACTGTCCGGGTGATGGTGGTAGGTGAGGCAGGACTACCACAAGCTGAGTTGTTTGATGGTGATGAAGGTCTGATTTTTGGAGTGACAACAACTGCTGCAACGGCGACGCAGCCACCGGTAACACCACAGCAACCAGTAAATGAGACACCGCAAGAGGAACCAGCAGCGCAACCAGATGAGCCGATTGAATTGGTGGTGACAGGGGAGCAAGATGGGTATCGCGTACCTGATTCTTCAACTGCGACAAGAACCGATACACCCTTGCGTGACATTCCTCAATCGATTCAGATAGTACCACAACAAGTGTTGCGCGACCAACAGGTTACTCGCCTAGACGATGCACTCAGAAACGTTGCGGGTGTAACTCAAGAATTTACCAGTGGCCCAGGTGTTTACTATAGACTTCGCGGATTTGCTCTATCGGATAATAATTTGCTTAGGAATGGTTTACCCGACCCTGGGGTTGGAGATACGGTTGAACTTGCCAATGTTGAGCGAGTCGAGGTACTCAGAGGGCCAGCATCCGTACTATTTGGCTTGGGTAGTCCGGGAGGAAGCATCAATATCGTTACTAAACCTCCTTTAAGCGATCCTTTTTACGCTGTTGATGCAACCGTTGGCAGCTATAGTTTCTACAGAGGTGCAATCGATCTTTCTGGGCCGTTAAATGACTCAAAAAGCGTATTGTATCGGCTCAATACAGCTTATAGAAATTCAGGCAGTTTTATCGATTTCTACAGTAGTGAAAACTTCAATATATCACCTACGATCGATGTGGCGATTGGCGAAAGAACTAAGCTGACTTTAAGCGCAGACTACATTGAGACTAGAAATTCTGGCACAGAATTTGGTGTACCGACTGTTGGCACTATATTTCCGAACCCTTACGGTAAAATCCCCCGTAATCGCAACCTTACTGAACCGACCGATGAAATAAACGGATCGACTACAAGGATTGGATATCAGCTAGAACATAAATTTAGCGACAATTGGTCTTTGAACAATGCTTTTCGGTATGGTTTTAACAGTTACTATGCTGCACAAACGAGACCTGGAAGTTTAGATGCAGACAACCGAACTATTAGCCGTTCTTTCTCAATATTTGACCAATATTTCACGAATTATATTCTCACAACAAATGTTGTAGGTAAGTTTTCCACAGGTTCTATTCGGCATCAGCTTCTATTTGGAGTCGATCTGAATCATTATATAAACGCAACACCAAGATATGCGTTTGCTGATGCTGCATCCATTGATATATTTAACCCTATTTACGGTCAACCAAGAGGTGAGTTTACTTTTGAAACTAGCAATAAAGCAACAACAGATTCTTTAGGAATTTATCTTCAAGATCAAATCGCCATAACAGAAAACTTGAAGCTGCTGTTGGGTGCGCGGTTTGATGGTTTTAAGCAATACTCTGAAGATTTTCCTACTAATACAGAAAGTAGCCAGTCAGATAGCGCCTTAAATCCTCGGTTTGGAATTGTTTATCAACCCATAAAAGCTATTTCGCTGTATGCCAGCTATATCAGTTCATTTACTCCAGCAAGAGGCACATATCTTTTTGGCGCTAGTTTGGCGACAGGTTTTGACCCAGAACGGGGTAGGCAGTATGAGGTTGGCGTAAAGGCAGATTTAAACGACCGACTTTCGGCAACGCTTGCTTTCTATGATTTGACCCGTACCAATGTTTTAGTAACTGACCCGAATAATCAAGATTTTCAAATCCAAACAGGTGAGCAGAACAGCCGAGGGATTGAACTGAGTCTGACGGGCGAAATTTTGCCAGGATGGAATATTCTTGCAGGCTATGCTTATACTGATGCCCGTATTACCGAGGATGCTACTATTCCAGTTGGAAGTCGTTTGCCCAATACCGCAGACCATGCTTTCAACGTATGGACAACCTACGAAATTCAAAAAGGTGATTTACAAGGGTTAGGATTTGGTTTAGGTTTATTTTTTGTGGGCGATCGCGCTGGAGATTTGCCAAATACTTATGAAGTACCGAGTTATGTTCGGACTGATGCAGCTATTTTCTACAACAGAGATAGATTTAGAGTCGGACTCAATTTCAAAAACTTATTTGACGTAGAGTATTTTGAAAATACGTATTTTGGCGGTCGTGTTGGTTATGGACAGCCTTTTACAGTCCAAGGAACCATTTCGTGGCAGCTTTAATAATTAAGACTTAAGACAATCATGCGACATTTTTCCTATTGGCTAATATTGGGCATCTTAGGATTTACTCTAGTTACAGCTTGCAGCGATCGCGCACTTCACAATACATCCTCATTACCTAAACAACCAACCGCAGAATGTCGTATGGTTAAACACACAATGGGGGAAACCTGTGTTCCTATTAACCCCCAGCGTGTTGTTACCTTATCTTCATGTACTTTAGGCAATGTCCTAGCACTTGGGGTTAAACCCATCGGGACAACTAACGAAGTTTACGTAGAAGGAAACTCTCTAACATCCATGAATGGCGATCCAAAGGGAATAAAATTACTTGGACTTTCTCAACCCAATTTAGAAGCAACATTACTACTCAAACCAGATTTAATTATTGGTGTAGATTGGTTTAAGCCAATATATCCTTTACTATCTAAAATTGCCCCTACAGTATTAGGCGAAATTGATTACGTCAACTGGCAAAGACATTTCAGTTTTGTTGCACAATCACTGGGAAAACAAGAAGTTGAGAAAGAACTTTGGGAACGCTACTATCAACGAATACAAAAGCTAAAACAAGCATTAGGAAGTCGCTATCAAGGTAAAAAAATATCATTCGTAACTCTTGGGCACAATCAAATATATATTGATGCAAAAAATTCCTTTGCTGGTTCAATTCTTAACGATGTTCTTTTGCAGCGTCCAGCTTCACAAAATAGGGATTCAGTTTATGGATCGTTTCCTATTTCATTAGAGGAATTAAAAAAAGCAGATGGCGATATTTTATTTGTGACAACTTATTCAAGTGGTGGCAATCAATTTCTTGAAGATAAACAACGAGAGCCACTTTGGAAAAGCCTTAAGGCTGTTCAAGAGAATCATGTTTATTATGTTGATTTTACGTCATGGGCTGCGACAAATATGCTTGGAACTGATGTAGTAATTGATGACCTTTATAAATACCTCGTCAATACATTCTAAATGATGACTAAACATCCCCTATTCATCTATAAAGGATATATTTTTATTCCTGAAAAAGAACTATCGAAGATAGACGGTGATATTATTATATTTATAGGGTTTGATGGAGATGACGAACAAAAAATTTTTAAAAAACTCTAGCAAAAACTATTATAGAAAGCGCTGAAAGCCACCTCAATCTAAAATCCAAAATCTAAAATCTAAAATCTAAAATTGGCACGGTCAAATTTGCTTGCGGTCAATGCAGTAATAGATGACCTCTACAAATACCTTGTTAACACCCCTTAAATTAAATGACTAAACACACGTTATTCGTCTGCAAATCTTGTCATCGCTCATCTGAAGAACGACCAGAAAAAGCGCCTTTCGATGGTGATATTTTACTTGACCAACTAAACACTTTATGCGCCCAACAATTTCATGCTAATGAACTTAAAATTCAGCCCGTTGGATGTTTATGGGCTTGCAATAAAGGCTGCGTTGTATCTGTATCGAGCCACAATAAGCCCACCTATGTTTTTGCTAATCTTCTCCCTGAAGAAAGCCCAGCACCGTTACTAGAATTTATACAACTCTATATCAAGAGCCGTAAAGGAGTTTTAGCTTGGGAACAACTTCCCGATCTTTTGCAGTCTGCGAGCATAGCGCAAATTCCGCCTGTGAAATCATAGCTTTGATAAAGTATGTTTGATTTGATAATTCAGCAACATCCTATATTTTATTTCACCCCCAATTGCACGTTCCATAAACCAGCATAAATCCCATTTTTCTCTAACAATTGTTCGTGTGTTCCCGATTCAACTAATTCTCCATATTCCATCACATAAATACAATCAGCATTGCGGATAGTGGAAAGACGATGAGCTATGGCTATTGTGGTTCGATTAACAGTAATTCGTTCCAAAGAACGCTGAATGGCAGCTTCAGTTTCATTATCCACTGCTGAGGTAGCTTCATCTAAAACTAATATAGGCGGGTTTTTCAAAACAGCCCTAGCGATCGCAATTCTTTGGCGTTGTCCACCAGATAATTTTTGACCCCGTTCTCCGACTATTGTCTCATAACCTTGGGGTAGGCTGATAATAAAATCATCAGCTTCGGCAATTTTCGCAGCTTCAATGATTTGTTTATCAGTAGCATCGAAAGTACCATAGGCGATATTTTCAGCAATAGTACCATGAAATAAGAATACGTCTTGGCTGACCAAGCCAATACTGCGACGCAAATCACGTAAATTTAATTTTTGAATATTAATATCATCAATAGTAATTGTGCCAGAAGAAATATCATACAATCGCAACAATAATTTAACTAAAGTGCTTTTTCCAGAACCTGTAGAACCAACAATAGCAATAGTTTTACCTGCGGGGATATGTAAAGATAATTTCTTAATTACTGCTTCTCTATCGTGATAAGCAAAAGTAACTTGTTTAAAGTCAATTTTACCTCGAACTCGATCCACAGGTAAGAATCTGTCTCCCGCAGTAATGTTGATGGGAGCATCTAATAAATTCATCACCCGATTAGTAGAAGCCATTGACCTTTGATATTTGTCAAATATTTCTCCTAATGTTACTAAAGGCCACAATAATCGCTGTACTAAAACGAGTAAAACGCTGTAATTTCCGATAGATATTTGACCAGCATATGCTGCCATACCTCCCCAAAATAATAAAGCTGTGAACCCTGCTAAAACTAGCATTCTGATTAAGGGCACAAATGCGGCAGAAAGTTTAATTGCTTTAGTGTTACTTTTTCTATAAGCTTCGCTATCTCCTGCCAATCTAGCGCTTTCATAAGGTTCAGCAGTGAAACTTTTAATTGTAGTAATACCGCTAATATTATTGGCTAGTCGTGAGTTCAGAAAGCTTACTCTTTCCCGGACTTCAGCGTAACGAGCTTCCAGACGCTTTTGATAACTAAAGGAACCCCAAACAATAAATGGCATTGGTAACATTGCAGCAAAGGTGATGTAGGGAGGTAAAATGAAGAATGCACCACCACTTAAAATGATCAGTGAAGCGATAATATTGATAATTTCATTGGCTCCAAAATTTAAAAAATCTTCTAACTGGTTGATATCATCATTCAAAATTGCCATCAAACCGCCAGTACTGCTTTCTTCAAAGTAAGCTGAATCTAATTCTTGTACATGATTGTAGGTATCCAAGCGTAAATTATGCTGGATATTTTGGGCTAAATTACGCCAAATTCTGTTATATGCGTACTCAGAAGTAGATTCTAGTATCCAGACAATGATAGTGATAAATGAAAGTAGTGAAAACTGCCAAAATATTTCTTTTACACCCAACTTAGCAAATACAGAATTTTGCTGCTCTACGAGAATATCTACCGCAATACCAATTAACCACGGTGGTGCTAAATCTAAAATTGTATTAATTATAGAACATGCTGTTGCCTGCCAAATTTTTTGTCGATATTGGCTGCCATAGTTGAGCAAGCGTTGTAAAGGATGGGCTGAATTTCTTTGATTTTTAGATACTCTAGGAGATTTTGATGTGATTGTCACGACAGTTTCTTATTTGTAGTTAGATGATTCATGAGAGCGATATTTCTAATAAAAATAGAATCAGGAATTTAAGTACATTTGTTTGTTATTTACTACTTTTCCCTTGCGTCCTATTGGTACACACATTGGCGTCTCCACCACTGGGTCAGGAATAATCCGACACTCCAACCCAAAAACCTCTTGAACCATTTCTTGAGTCATCACTCGCTTTGGTTCCCCAGCAGCAAAAATTCGACCATCTTTGACTGCAACTAAGTAATCAGCATAACGACACGCTTGATTTAAATCATGCAGTACCATCACAATTGTCCGTCTCTGATTTTGGTTTAACTCATACAACAAATCCAAAATTTCTATCTGGTGCGCCAAATCTAAAAAAGTAGTCGGTTCATCTAAAAGTAAAATCTCTGTATCTTGCGCCAACGCCATTGCAATCCAAGCTCTTTGTCGTTGTCCACCAGACAAAGTATCTAATGCTCTATCTGCTAATTTCGACAAATCTGTAATTAAGAGTGCCTGCTGCACGATTTTTTCATCTTTTGTCGACCATTGCTGTAACCAATTTTGATAAGGATAACGCCCTTGTGCTACTAAATCTTGCACTGTTAACCCTTCTGGTGCTACTGGTGCTTGGGGCAAAATACCTAATTGCTGTGCTACTTCTTTGGTAGAAAGATTGAAAATAGACGTTCCATCAAGATAGACTGTACCGCTACGGGGTTGAAGCAATCTTGCCAGACCTCGTAACAAAGTTGATTTCCCACAACCATTAGCACCAACTAAAGCACTGATTTGTCCGGCAGGGATTGCCAAATTTAGGTCACGGATAATCAGCGCCCCATCATAAGCTAAAGACAGACTTTTAGTTGAGAGTCCTTTCATAGGTAATATTTCCCAGCTTTATTTTTTGCGATTACGAATTAATAAATAAAGAAAATAAGGAGCGCCAATAGCAGCAGTTACAATCCCACAAGGAAGTTCTATAGGTGCAAACAGCGTTCTTCCTAGCAAGTCTGCCATCACAACAATCACTCCCCCCAAAAGTGCAGAAGTAGGAATCAAGCCTTCATGGGTTGCACCTACCAACTGTCGTCCTAAATGGGGTGCGATTAAACCAATAAAACCAATATTTCCGGCGGTGGCGACTCCTGCACCTGCTAAGGCTACACCTACCAGCACGAGTAAACCACGTTGCCATTCCACTTGAGTACCTAAACTTTTGGCAACATCATCTCCTAAGTTAAGAGCGTTCAAATGCCTTGCTAGTGTTAAAGCCATTGGTACAAAAATAATTAACCAAGGTAACAAAGAAAAGACTTGCTCCCAAGTCCGGCCGTAGACGCTTCCAGCTAACCAAACCAAAGCATTGCTAACATCAGAAATTTCTCCAAAGGTAATCATCAAGCTGGTTATGGCACTGGCGATCGCAGACAAGCCAACACCCATTAAAATTAGTAAAATCGGAGAACTACCGTTATTCCAAGCCAGCGAGTAAATTAAAATCGCCATCAGCAATGCACCAGCAAAGGCTGATAAAGGTAAGGTATAAATCGCTGCTGATGGGAATAGTACAATTACTGTAACTGCCGCCAAGCTCGCCCCAGCATTGATGCCGATAATACCTGGGTCAGCCAATGGATTGCGTGTCAATCCTTGAAAGATCGTGCCAGAAATTGCCAGCGCCACTCCCACCATAAAAGCTACAAGGGTACGGGGTAAACGCAGATTCTGAATCACGAATCGATGGTCTGGGTTTCCTGTATCTAAACCCAATATAGTTTTCACGATATCCAAAGGCGAGATTGGATATTCACCCCGCCCTATATTCATCACCATCGCCACTGCGATCACTACTGCCAAACATAACAGTATGACTGGTACACGTCGGTCGGTGCGGAAAGATATCGCTTGGGAACGAATGACTAGCCAATCAAAACTCATTTTTTCACCTTTGACTTAGCTAGGTAGACAAAAAAAGGAGCGCCAACTATTGCTGTCATTACACCTACAGGTAACTCCTGTGGTTTAAACAATATACGGGCGGCAATATCTGCAACCAACAGTAAAATAGCACCCAAAACTGCACAATAAGGTAATATCCACCGATAATCGGCTTTAATGTAAAATCTCACTATATGGGGAACGACTAAACCAATGAAGCCGATTGGCCCTGCAAGGGCAACGGAACTTCCTGCTAGTAAAACTACGCTGATAGCGGTAAATATTTTGATCAAAGCTGTCTGTTGGCCCAAGCCTTTAGCGACATCTTCACCTAAACTCATAGTGGTAATTTGTCTGCCGAGGGTAAAAGCTATTACTAATCCCATACCGACAAAAGGCAGTAGTAGTAAAAATAAATTAAAATCTCGACCAGATAATGAACCAGCTAACCAAAATCTCACTTCTTCGAGTGTTTGTTGACTAACAATCAGGATACCAGTAGTGAAGGAAGAAATCAGAGCAGTTAACGCCGCTCCTGCTACCGTTAAATTCAGTGGGGTGGCTCCTCCGCGTCCCAGAGACCCAAGGATGTAAACTAACACTGCTGTTAATCCCGCACCCAAAAAGGCCACAAGAGCGTAAATACTTGGGGATGAACTGCCAAAAACAAAAGTTGACACAACGACAAACAAGGCAGCTCCCGACTCAATACCTAAAATACCTGGGTCTGCTAGGGGGTTTCGCGTCAAACCCTGCATCAATGCTCCCGATACAGCAAGGGCTGAACCGACAAGGATCGCAATTAGCGATCGCGGTAATCTCACGGTCTGAATAACTAAGCGATCGTAGGAACCATCAGAGGCTATAAAAGATGTCAAAATTTTGTCTAAAGGTATTTCTGCTGCACCTAGCGTCACACTGTACACCAAGCAAATTAGCAGCATACATAGCCCTAAAACCAGACCAAATAAGGCTGATATTTGTGGCTGCTTCAATCGTTTAGGTGACACTGTGGTCGCTTTTATCATGATCCTGCCGTAATTTGAAAATATGACGCTCTGCTGGCTAGTTGTTTTTTCAATAGATAATATCAATATTTAACAGTATTTTAATCATCAAATTGATAATCTTTCTTGATAAATATATAGATTACATGATTGTGTAGCCTTTTAGCCATTTTTTAAACGGAATAAAGGATACCATGATAATTTGATATTATTTCTCAATAAAGTGGTATTGTTAGATCGACTTAAATCTGCTATAACTCTCTTTATCTAGTTCAACTTCTCGATAGCCAGAGTAGTCAAACATACGTTGGATGACTTTTCCAACATGCTCTAAGCTCGACTTTATCCATTTTTAATTCAATCAAGCAGCGTAAACAGCAAT
>NZ_JAVRCC020000043.1:0-59142 GCF_034530975.2 Nostoc sp. DedQUE07
ACCTTGATTGAAACCAGATGGAGGACGAATAACAGTATCGTCGTTTGATTGTCTCGGAACCGTTTCGTGGTTTGAGCCAAGATTTGAAGAAGGTTGCGATCGCCCAGTAAGTTCTCCGGGTACGCTGGATTCGGTGGCAAATTTGGCAGCAGCTTGTAAAGCTTGATTTAGTTCTTCTACTGTTGCAAATCGGTTGGCTGGGTTTTTTTGGAGACATTTCATCACCACCGCTTCTAATTGTTCGGGTAAATGCTCACACCCTGGTTGCTCGCGCAGTGGTTTTGGTGGCTCATAAGCATGAGCTAATACCCAAGAAGCCTCACTCACATGACTACCCTTAATGCTGATTCCAAAGGGGTCGGCTGCACTCAGCATTTCATAAAGGATAATCCCTAAGCTATAAATATCACCTCTAGCATCCAGGTTGCGATCGCTTTGGATTTGTTCAGGAGGTGCGTAACGAAATGTACCGATAAATGTACTAGTTATATTTGTAATATTGGAATTTTCTGAAGATTCACTACGAATTTTGGCAACACCAAAATCCAAAACCTTCACCCATTCTCCCAAATCTGTCGGCATCAAAAATATATTATCTGGTTTCAGGTCGCGATGAACTACCTGAATATGTTCAGTGGTTTTGCCGCCATCCCGTTGGAGAGTCACTCCTTGATGAGCAAGCTGTAAACCCTTACAAACTTGCGCCATAATCTTCACCGTCCGCTCAACAGACAGCCGCTTTTCGCGCAGCAGTAATTGCCTGAGCGTTTGTCCCCGTAAATATTCCATGACATAAAATGGAAAACCTTCCGGGGTTACACCACAATCACTAATCTTCACAATGTGGTCGCTTTGCAAAGCAGCACAAACTGCCACCTCCCGCTCAAAACGCTTTCTCATTTCTTGTGATGCCACTAGCGTATCTTTGAGCAACTTCAACGCTACCTGCTGACCTACACGGGTGTCCGTTGCTAGGAAGACTTCTCCCATGCCACCCCCGCCTAACCGTCTGTCTAAACGGTATCGCTGGTTATCACCGACGAAGCGACCATTCCAAGAATTTGAAGAAGGTGGGGATTTCATCTGGGGCAACCCATCCTAGTTACTTTAAGTGTTAACTTTATTCAGAGATAATACTAGTATTACAAATATGATTGCTTCATAACTTAGATGAATATTAGTAATATATACTACTAGTAGTTATCTAATTATACTCAGCTTAACATATTAGTAAGTTAAAGTAATATGATAAATTTGATAAAATGTTTAAACTTTAGACCTAATAGCAGTTGAAATTTGTTCCTGATATTAAGTTAGCGCGAGTTGCCGAGAATCGTCTGCTTCAGTAGTACTGAGTGACTAAAAGAGTAAAACCGTAGAGCGCAAACTACGAGCCTAGCAAGTCAAACTTTACAGACAAGTAATTGAATTTAACACTCTGATTAAATTACACTGCTAATTTTGACTAGCAAATCAGGAGGCTAAGATGGAAAGCAACACCACAACATGGTGGATATATGCATTATTGTCAGCTGCCTTTGCAGCATTGACAACTATCTTTGCCAAAATTGGGATAGAAAATGTGAATGCTAATTTAGCAACAGCAATCCGAACTGTTGTGATTTTAATAGTTGCTTGGGGGATTGTATTTTTTCAGGGAAACGTAGTTAATATCTCAGCTATACCCCAAAAAACCATGATTTTCTTATTATTATCTGGATTATCTACAGGGTTATCATGGATTTTTTACTTCCAAGCCTTACAAGCAGGAAAAGCTTCCCTTGTTGCACCAATTGATAAATCAAGCTTAGTATTAGTTTTATTATTTTCAGTCATTTTTTTGGGAGAAACATTAAGCTGGAAGATCGTTTTAGGAACTGGGTTAGTAGTTATCGGCACTTTAGTTTTAATCATTTAAAATCTTAATTAAGCTCTACTCGCTCCCAAATTAAGAATTAGGTTTTCTTTATCCGGTAAAATCCTAGCTTTTTGACAAATACTTTTTTCACATCACAGATTATCGATGAAGTGAAAAAAGTAAAACCACTGTCCCATAAAGGTTTAAGTTGAAGCGTTCGTGCTGATAGTCTTGGCGACAACAGGACTTAAAGTTTTGCAAAATAGATTATTCTATTAATGTACTCTGGCGTACATGATTAATATGTGCTATTGCCATGAGGAATCAGGATGAGTAATGTGCTATCTATAGCCGCAGTGACAGCAGTACTAAAAGTCTTGCTGGAAAATGGTTTAGTCAGCGATCCGATCGCTGCTAGTGTTGGTGATGTGATTGTAACTGCCTTACCGCCGGATCGAATTTCAGTTGAAGCTGACGAGCGTGCCCAAATCAACCTTTTTCTCTATCAAGTGACGCAGAACCGCAATGTCGATTGGGTATCTCAAGAATTTCGGAGCAGGCACTCACGGATTAATGGAAACCCACGCTCTCCAATTCCACCACTAGCTCTCGATCTCCACTACTTACTCACCGCCTACGGAGCTAAGGATTTTCAGGCAGAGCTTTTACTCAGCTATGCAATGCATTTATTACACAAAACACCAGCGATCGCATCTGATATTATTGAAAATACTTTGATAAATGCATCTACAACCAATACCTCAAGTGCTTTTTCGCAAGCCGTAGCAAGTGTGTCTGTATCCGATTTAGCTGAACAAATTGGGCAGATCAAACTGACTCCAGAGTTTTTTAACATGGAAGAAACTTCTAAGTTATGGTCTGCTTTACAAACACACTATCGACCTTCAGCTACCTATTTAGCATCAATGGTATTGATTGAAAGTAGTAAATCTGACAAAGAAGAAGATTTCTACATGATGCCCTTGTCTCAACCGAATATAGAGCAAGTTATAGCTTCAACAAAAACTGAACAAATGATTGTTGCAGGTACAAAATTAGTAATTCGTGGTAAACGATTACGCGGTGAAATCACACGAGTTCGTTTTAGTAATACGGAAACATTACTAGTACCCCAAGAAGTAAAAGAAACGCAAATCAGTTTATTAGTCCCGCCAGATTTATACGCAAGTATACAGGGTGTCCAAGTTGTACATCTAACAATGGGTAATGCAGAGCAAACCAATCATCTAGTTGAATCAAACGTGGCGGCTTTTGTCTTACATCCAACAATTACAGCATTCGTCACTCAAGTAGAAAATAGCGGCGACAATTTACGCACGGCAGAAATTACCGTTAAATTCCAGCCGAAAGTAGGTAAAGCGCAGCGGGTAGTTTTGCTACTCAATCAGGTATCAAGTGAGAATCCGGTAGCTTACTCTTTTTTGGCTGCACCACCTACCCAAGACACTGATGCGATCGCGATTCCGGTCAAAAATATCAAACCCGGAACTTATATTGTCCGCGTGCAAGTAGATGGCGCCGAAAGTCCACTTCACAAAAATCAGTTAGGGGAATATGATTCGCCACAGGTGACAATTTTATGAATGCTACAACAATTAATCACAATTGGGATGAGGCAAACTACCGCTACCTATCAGCAGCTCTAGCTGTAGTGCGTGGTATTTTGGAAAATCACACGGCAAAAGATGAAGAGAACCACCAAGAGCATTTACAGCAAGCGTTACAGGAAGCTGCTGCTGCTATGCCTGCACCATCGGCATTGGAGAGAGTCTGCAAAATGTTTCGCCTCTCATCCTTTGAACGTAATTTGTTGCTGTTGTGTGCAGGTATGGAATTAAATGGAGATTTTGCCAAATTGTGTGCTATAGTTCACGACGATTCACAACGAGCTTACCCAACTTTGGGTTTAGCTTTGGCAGCTTTACCTGACGTTCACTGGGATGCGATCGCTCCAAATGCTCCCTTACGTTATTGGCGGTTAATTCAAATTGGTGATGGTCATGCCCTAACTCTTAGTCCCTTAAGAATTGACGAGCGGATTTTACATTATCTCACGGGTATTCAATATCTTGACGAACGGCTAGCTGGTATTATTGAGCCATTACCAGAGGTTAGCGATTTAGTACCTTCGCATCAAGATTTAGCAGAGCGAATCGCAGCAGTTTGGTCGCAAGCTTACAAGGTTAATAGCTTGCCAATCGTCCAGTTATCTGGTAGTGAAACTGCTAGTAAACGTGCCATTGCCGCCACAGTTTGTCAGCTTCAGGGTTTAAGCTTATGGATAATGCCCGCACAAGTCATTCCTTTAGCACCTGGGGAGTTGGATAATCTCATTCGCCTGTGGACTCGCGAGACGATTTTAAGTAAGAGTGCCTTACTGATAGACTGCAACGAACTGGATACTAATGATACAGCGCGGCTGAATGCGATCGCTCGTTTCATCGAACGCATAAACGGCTTTTTAATAGTTACGAGTCGAGAACGCATCGGCTTATCACAACGCCTAGTAGTTAATTTTGACGTACATCAACCAACTAGTAAAGAACAAGGTGCAGTTTGGCAAGATGCATTAGGTGCGAGTGCATCGCAAATGAATGGGCAAGTCAAAACCTTAGTGGATCAGTTTAATCTCAGTGCTGCAACCATTCGCGCTGCTTGTGCAGAAGCCGTAGGACAATTAGCACAAACACCAGAAACCGATATCACCAGCATTTTATGGGATGCCTGCCGCGTGCAAGCACGTCCGCGCTTAGATGAACTCGCCCAACGGATTGAGCCATCTGGTGATTGGGATGATTTAGTATTGCCAGAGGCGCAGAAACAAGTTCTCCGCGAAATCGCGGCTCATGTGCGCCAACGTAGTACTGTATATAACAATTGGGGTTTTGGAGGCAAGAGTGCTAGGGGATTGGGAATCAGCGCTTTATTTGCAGGTAGTAGCGGCACTGGTAAAACTTTGGGAGCAGAAGTACTGGCCCATAAATTACGCCTCGACCTCTATCGGATTGACCTATCATCGGTAGTCAGCAAATATATTGGTGAGACAGAGAAGAATTTGCGTCGGGTATTTGATGCCGCAGAACAAGGTGGAGTGATTTTGTTATTTGATGAAGCCGACGCTTTATTTGGTAAACGCAGTGAAGTTAAAGATGCGCGCGATCGCTATGCCAATATTGAAGTTAGCTATCTATTGCAACGGATGGAAAGCTACCCAGGTTTAGCAGTATTAACTACGAACTTGAAGAGTGCAATTGATACAGCCTTTCTGCGGCGGATTCGCTTTGTGGTGCAGTTCCCCTTCCCTGATACTATGCAACGAGCCGAGATTTGGCGGCGTGTCTTTCCAGCCGAAACCCCAACCGCAGATTTAGATGCTCTACAACTAGCACGGCTAAATGTTGCTGGGGGTAATATCCGTAACATTGCTTTAAATGCCGCTTTTTTGGCTGCCGATGCTGGGGAACCAGTGCAGATGAAACACGTATTGCGGGCGGCTCAAACAGAATATAGTAAGTTAGAGAAACCCTTGACTGATGCGGAAGTTGGCGGATGGATGTAATTTTGCAATTTTGACCTTATACCAATTTGAAAAATGATTGCGACAGATGGATTCACACCAAGCCAGACGCACGAAAGCAATTCCAAATCTAAAATCTAAAATCCAAAATCTAAAATGATATTACTCTGGTAATTCACCAAACCTTTCCCGATAGCGAGCAAGCATAGACTCCATTTGAGCAAGTTGTTGCTCGGCTTGCTGACGCTGTTGCTGTTCTTGATGTGCTACTTCTTCTGGCGTGGGGGTTAGTTGTCCATCGGGAGTGAAAAAGCGCAACTTCGATTGATAAACTCCCAAATATAACTGCAATTGCTGACTCCATAACCAACCAGCTTCATTTGCTTGCAGTTCTTGATAACGACCATCTAGTAAATGAAATCCTTTAAATTCTAAACTTACCGGGTCAAACCAAAAATAATCAGGAGTCCGCCAAATATCCTGATAGATTTCCTTTTTCAACCCTCTATCAGTAGCAGCTGTTTTGTCAGAAAGAATCTCTACAATCACATTTGGGTATTTGCCATCTTCTTCCCAAACTACCCAGCTTTTGCGTGTTTTGCGTTGGGTATTTAAAACTACAAAGAAATCGGGGCCTCTAAATTGCTCAGACTTGCGTTGACGCGGACTGTAATAAATCGTCATATTACCGCAAGCGTAGAAATCTTGACGCTCTTGCCACAACCATTCCAAACACTGAATCAACAGCAGTATTTGCCGCAAGTGAAGTTCTGTTTCCAAAGGTGGTTCATCACTGTATAAATCACCAGGAGGAAATATAACATCTTCTGGTGTGTCTTCTAAAATTATTCCTAAATCTTGAGCAGAAGACATAATTATTTCTCGTTTGACAAGATAAATCTAACTTAACCCAATTCATTCACCTGCAAAAGCGATCGCCCCAGCTTTCTAGAATTATAAATCTCACTCACACAGAGTCACTGCTAGCACAGAATAATTTCTACTTAAGTCGATAGCGATCGCCACGAAGCAAATTGTATAATTTGATTCAAAAATATGCTTGAGGATGTGAGATGAGCGATCGCATATTTAAACCCAAGAAAGCAGGTATATCCACTTCAAATCCGTCGCTGCTCTCAGCAACAACTCCAACGCTGGCAAATCCAGTGCGTGGCTTTGACATCGCAAATAAAGCTCCAATCCAAACATCCTCTGAGGTATCAACAGACCTGCAAGCAGCTCGGTCTGCTGGCGAAGAATCCTGGGAATCACAAGCTATCAAAAAAAAGCCTGTTCACGACATTAGTAGTATAGCGTTGCGTCGTCCACAAGCAAAACTGACGGTTGGAGAACCAGGAGATCGGTATGAGCAGGAAGCCGATAGAGTGGCTAATCAAGTCATATCAATGCCTAATACTGCTATGCAACCGCAGATGACACCAGAAGAACAGACTCAAGAGGAAGAAGTGCAAACTAAACCTCTCGATGTTTACTTTGGGCAAAGGAAATCGGCAGGGAATAATCAGTTGACTCATGTAGTACAACAGAAAGGTGGGATATTGCAGAGAGATGTGTTGCAGAGAGCGCCAAAAAACTCAGTAGTTACAGAACTTTCGACAAAATTGCCACTGACGGAAGCCAATGCAAAATTAATTGATGCTTGTCATAATTTAGGTAGTATTTATGTGGATTTATCTGTAGCAAATACTGATTTAATCAGTACAAAATTAAAAATTTTCTCTATAAATTACGATATGGCTTACAGCAATTACTCAAGAGTAATTGGTCAAGGAAGAGCAGAAGCACAAAATCAAACTCTTTGGAGAGGAATATTTTTAGGAATAGGAACGGGTGTTTTAGCAGGTCTTGCCGCCGCCTATATTGCTCCTTCTACCGCTGCTGGATGGTTTGCTCTCACCCTAGCGGATGCAGGTACAGCAGCCGGTTCTTCATTTTTACAAGGAGCTGCCTCTTCAGCAGTAGCTCTTGCTGTATCAGATGCCATCACAACGCGAGGCAGTGATTTACAACCTGGTGGTCTTTCACCTGATATGCTGCGAAGTAATATTTGGCAACACGTTGCATCAATGTATCGTGGTGCATTGCAAACCAATAAAGTATTAGCAAACCTACATAAGAATACTGTTATTCTTGAGCGATTAATTGCAGAAATTAGGGTACAAATTGCTGGTGGTGCATCGTCATATTCGCCAGCAGATATATTAACAGCAACTAATGCCATGAACGATCGCATTAATGGAATGGCAAGTGTCTTTAGTGAATTGAGACAAAAAGCAACTGCAATGAGTGCCTTCGGTAATTCTATTTTGGCTTACGATCCTACTAAACCTGGAGTCGATCAAATAGAAAAAGATATTTGGATTATGTGGATGGGAACTTTAAGTAATGATGACTCAGACATTCTTGATTTAGATAATATTGAGGATCATTTGAAGAGTATCGGGATTTTAGGTAATGGTGGTTTATTAGGTGTAGATTTTGGAGACTATACCTCGGAAGACGATGAACTAGCGGCTTTAGCAGCAGCTCGTCCTCGCGCTGCAACTATAAAAGGGAAGTACGATCAAACCACTTCTCAATGGACTGCACCAAGTCCTTGAGTCAACTTTTAATTATTTACTTTGATTTGTTTGCAGAGCCGTTTACTAAATCAAAGATTTTTACCTCGTTTCCAATCTCCGACTGGTGACACAGATTTGAGCAGCGCAGTTTAAAACTTTTTCAACTTGTTTTGGTGCTTTGATTTCAGTAAATAGCTGAATCGCTCGATCGAGATTGATTTGACTTTCATTAGGCTTCAACATCTTTTGATTAGTTAAACCCAATTGAAAATAAGCTTCAGCCAGATCGCATTTAGCGCCTATTTTATCCAAAAGTTCGATTGCTTCTGTATGCTTAACAAGAGCTAATGCAAAATCTGTTTTTTGTCGATGGATTTCTGCTAAACCATTGAGTGTTTTTGCTTTGACTTGCATATAATGACTTTCTTCAGCAAAAGTAAAAGCTTGCTGGAATATCTGATTTGCCTGAGAAAATTCACCTAAATTGACATATGTTTGACCCAAAATTTGCATGAAATAGACAAATCTCCCAGTTTGTTCTACCAGTTTTTCCTTCGTAATATTTTGATAAGCTACATCTGCTAATTGATATGAAGAATCGCGCAAACCTAAATAAGAATACACCAAAGCTAAACAGACTGAAGCTTTCTCTGCCCAGCGATGATGCTCGGTATTTTGAGCTAAATAAATTACTTGTTGAAATAATTTTGCGGCTGCCTCTAGTTCCCACAAATCTATTTTGTAAAGACCAATACTTAATAAAGAATCTACCTCTAGCATCCTCAGATAGTAAACTGTATGTTTATTTTCTGGCTGAGGTACAAGTGATTTGAGTGCTTGGGTTGCGAGTGCAATAGTCTTTTCTTGACAAGCGATCGCTTGACTAATTTTACCTGTTATCCAATATAAATCGCCTAATATATTATAAAGTTCGCTGAGATTTTGGTCATCTTCTAGATTGTTAACAACTCGCTCAATTGCCGTAAGTATCGGTTGAATTAAACCCATTCGATACAATGTGCTACCAAGAGGTAAAAACTGCTGCCATTGATTATTTCGGCTTTTTAAAATGACCTTACCCGCCAAATTAAACTCGTGAATTTCTATGTAGTGATAATATGCTTCCAGAGCTTGCAAAGCATCTTTAAAGGTTTCAATTTGTTGAACACTAATTGTCCAAAATTCTGCGGCTTTGTGGTTGGCAATTTGCCATTCATCGGTGAGGCGTAAACGCGCGATCGCTTCTTTTTGAATCACCGGATGTAACCAATATTCGCCTTTTTCACACTCCACCAAAGACCGATTTCTCAAGGAGGCGATGATTTGGCGATGTTGATCGGCTGGAACATCCCACAGTAAACAAAACAATCCTTGTGATGAAATGCTGGGTATATCTTGGTAACGATAACATCCTAAACGGCAAAGGAGGCGATATGCTTGGGGATCGAGAGCTTGCAAACGATTGATTTGACTAACGGCTAAATTTTTTAAGTCGGTTGCGGCTAACGGATCGGCATAATTTTCTTGCCAATAAAGAACCATGTCACCGTCAAAATCTTCCTGAATCGAACCGCAGAGAATTCCCATTGCTTTAGCATTACCGCCATAAGTGCGATGCATGATTTGCAAGGTTGGCGAGTTGATAGTTAACCCACGGTTGCTAAAAAACTGTTGCCATGCGCTTTCATCCAAACCAGGAAGCCGATAGTGATTCACATTTAACCCAGGTTCACAAAGGCGATCGCGACTAGTAATCAAGGTAACAGATTGCACCCTGGCATCAGCCAACACTCGCAATAGTTCTACATAGTTGCGGTGAGAAGCAATCAACCCACCTTGTCGATCTAATGCAGGTTCGAGATTGTCAATTAACACCCCAATGCGCCGATTGTGGAGTTGGCGTTTGAGCCGCGCCAAAGTTACCCCAAATTCTACCCCAGGTTCTTCGTCAAAATCTTGTTTAAGCCATTCCTCTACAACTCGTTCAGCGGGGGTGATGTTTTGCGTTTCCTTCGCCATCAGTAGTTCCAAAACCAAATCAAACCCCTGATGGAGATATTGCTGCGCTAGAGTAGTTTTGCCTAAACCGCCTTCACCTTGGATCACAATCACTTTTGAGCCTTGATTTACCAAAGTATTTAAGTGAGCGATCGCTTCTGTTCGTCCAATAAAATTGGTATCCTCTAATTTTGGGGTGGGTTGGGGCGATCGCGAGTAATCAATCAGACTTGATATCGCAGAAGTTTTTCTCAGAACTCGCTCTAAAGTAGCGCGACAATTACTTTTGGTAATCTTTTCTCGCAATACTTTAGAAAGCAACTTCCATAACTGAGAACCTGCATCCTTGGCGTGTCCTTCTGTACAACCGTAAGAATGAGCGATATCCAAGTATTTTCTACCCAACCAAACTTGCACGAGAATCACTTTTTGCAAATCGCTCAACCGTTCCCCAGTCTGCGGGGGAATTGTAGCGTCTAACCATGCTAATGCTGCTTCAGCGTCCATTGTGTAACGACAAGGGTAGTTCAGATTTTAGGGACAACTATAAATTACTTTACAGTTATGTTGCTGGAGTTTTCGGATAAGATTCTGTAAACCCGACTTTTTTCCCGACTTTTGCAAACTTTATTCAAAATTCAGCAGCAAGTTATTGAAGGGAAGATTCGGTCACATCAAGCTACATCATCCAACAAAAACAATTGCACTACCATAACGAATACTGGCTACTGCTAAATTGTATAAACAAAGAAGAGTCCATTTTTCCGATCCAAATGCGTCTTTTTCCAATTCTTGCTCTCTTTCTGCACGCAATGCTCCAAAATGAGGAGTATATTCACCTAAATCAAGATTTAATTTTATTGCAAGACATTGTAATTCGTCACGAAAAGCAATACTCGATCCTAATAGAGGAGATCGATGAAACAACAGCGACTTGAAATAAACAGGAACATAGTAGCCACTAATTTTGGGTAAACAAACTATGTGTGATTGACCCTTTTGAATAATCTTCTTATGTGATGTCGCTGATATTGGGTAATAATCTTGTCGATTGATAGGAATAATCCAGTTTGGATTCTCAATAAACTTAGCAGCAAGAAGCTCAAGAGGTTCGCTTGTTGAGTAGAGCCATTCAATTTCAGGTAGATCGCTTTCCTCAACTTGCGATGTATGAGGCTTATTATAAGTAGGAAGATGCTCCTCTTCAAGTATCTTATTGATACGTGCAATCTCTCTTTTACACTGATCGGAGTTACATCCTTCCAAAAGATAAATTGATAGTCCCATTAGAATGAAATAGCCCTGATTACTTCCCTTTAAATAAATAACTTCTAAGACTCTTTTCTTACGAGACGCTACGCAAACGCTTACGCACAATAGCTTCGGAATTAGCAGCCAAGTCAGCTTCTCCTTTGAAACAGCCGATAAATTTACTTTGCTTGAGTTTCGCTAACGGATCTGTTTCTTGTTGCTGAAGTTGTTGATAGCGCAGTTCAATTGAAGATTTAATTGCCTCTACTGTATCTTGGTCAGCCTCCTGTTGGATGTAGGCAAGCTTTTGAGCATATTCTTCATCTAGCTGAATATCAAAATTCTTCATTGCCACTAACTAGGAACGTTTACCTAAAGTATATCGTCCGCCTCGAATCGTCTAGAATAAAAATCATTAGGTAACACCACCATCATCATTACTTATGGTGAAATCAGACCCCCGTCAATTGCCTAGCAGTGCTGAACTTCCTTGTTCAGACGATACCCCTGTGGATAATGAAGACCAGAACTTTATTCCCAACTTGCTTCTCTTCTTGCTGCAATATATTTGGGCAAACCGTAATGACTGGTTTTTCAGCGTGGATATGGGCGTTTACCATACCACAGGGGTTAGTCCACTTGTGCCAATTGTCCCAGACGGATTTTTGAGCTTAGGTGTAGAACGCCGCAAGGCAGATAAATCTCGTAAAAGCTATGTTGTCTGGGAAGAAAATAACATAGTGCCTATCCTGGCTTTGGAAATTGTCTCCTTAACTCCGGGTGGAGAATACGACAAAAAATTAGACACTTATGCCAAGTTAGGGGTACTGTACTACATTATTTATAATCCAGATTATTGGCAACGCGATCGTCACCAACCTTTTGAAGTTTATCGTTTAGTAGATGATAGCTATCAACTGCAAATTGGTGAACCCTTTTGGATGCCAGAAATTGGTTTGGGAATTGGTAGAGGGCAATACGTATCTGGTAATATCCAGCGTCAGGTTTTGTATTGGTATGACCAACAAGGAAAGCGCTATCAAACTCCAGAAGAAGTTGAGCAGCAAACTCGCCAGCAGTTAGAATTAGTGCAACAACAACTTGAGCGTTACCGTCAGCAATTTGGAGAACTGGCAGAAGGTTAAGCAGCTATTATTGGTTAAGATAAAATGCTTAATTAGTAAGAATTATTCCCTTTGGTGAACCATACTTTTGAGCGATTTCTCCTACTATTTTACAGTTTTTACGAATTTTATCATCATAATCATCAGTACCATAATCTTCATCATCATAGTTCCTGGACAACTCTGGCAGAATTGTCCCTACTGTCTCTAAAGCCTCTGCGATCGCTAACATCATGTTCGTCAAACTTGGAAACCATAACTTATCTTTAATGTCTTCTCGTTGCAGGACTGGAGAAGTCTCAATCTGAGTTTCCGAACCAACAATTACTAGCTTGCCATTCTCATAGGAAACGAATGGCAAGCACTTTGGATCATATATATCCGCATCCCTTGGAGAATAATATTTCTCAGCTTCCTCTAAGGATAGAAAATGAATTAAATCGTCTGCACCTTCTAACAATTGCTCCAAGAAGCAATAATAAGTTGAGTTGTCATTATAAGAACCATCCCAACCGTCAGGCTGTCGATCCCCAGTGGGCGCACCAGCCCATTGATAAAACTCGTAAGCTTCATCAGACAGCCGGAATGGGAAAAAACGAAGTCTTCTTTCAACCTCTTCAAGACTCATGCCCTGTTTAATAAAATGAACACCGCTACTTATTCTTTCAAGCGCCTCAGTCAAAATCGACATTACCTTATTATTCTCATGAATTTAAATCGAGTTATTGTTAGGGGTTGTCAGGCATTGCATTGTTAGAAATCGTTATATATTCAGCAATTTTGAAAAAACAAAATTATACAATTTCATTGTTATACCATCCAAAAACAAATAAAAAAGTTATATAATTTGACAAAATCTTTCCCTGTAAGGATTTGGGAATATTTGCTTTAAAATTTAGTGACATCGCATTCCAAGTACAAAGCTGAATCAACAGGTTGAGTTTGCGAGGGATGCGATCGCACTCTATTTCACTTTACCTGTAGCCACTAGCATTGAGTGACGCAGCATTTGTACAGGCAAGATTAGCCGCATTAGTCACAGCAGTTTGGCTCAGATTCATGAAATCCTCTAAACCCCAAAATCGCTTGGCATCACGGAAGTTAAACTCGATTTGAAAGCGGAGTTTGTAATAATCTATTATTTTGTCAAATGATAGCTCCAAGTCACTAGTAAAGAGAATTATATGGCTGCGAACATTGGTTTTGAGATTGGTTTTAACCATAATCACTACATTGAGGAGCTGGGCAAATTCTTTATGAAGAAGAGTAGCTTGGTAAATATCAGTTTGAATTCCATCTTCAATATCACTTTTATATAAGTATTGGTCAGGTATATGACGACCGAGATATTCCCAACATTGTGACTCGGACATTTATCGCTAACATGGCTAGTATTATCCGGTTCAACTGCCGCATTGTTGTAGCGTTTATTTGCGGTAGAAGGCATTGCAATAGTGATAAGATGTCGGGTATGGGGGAAGAGTGGTTTCTGAGTTGTCGTTGTGAGAGACAATAACTCTACTACGAAACCCCTATCTCTTCATGCTCTTATTTTGGCAACGGTATTGCTTCGACTATGCATTTAGCATATTTTTCCAATTTTTAATAGGCGATTCAACCTCAACATTCGACGAAACATCTGCTTGTTGAACCATACTTACCGCTTTGCTTCGCGCTTCTATAATTTGACCGATCTCACGTCCCAAGCTTGGTTGACGTTCAATCATCATATTTACAGCGTCTGAGTAAATAACAAGAACTTGCAAATCGTCAACTGCTTTGATTGATACCGGACTCGGTTCCCCAGTAAACAGTGCCATCTCGCCAAAGAACTCACCACGCAAGATAGTCATTACCTCCAATTCCATACCAAACTCGTTTGTGACGGTGACTAGAGCCTGACCCGCAATGATAATATACAAAGCATTACCAGGCTCGCCCTGCCGGATGACTTTCTCACCCGCACCGAATTGTTGTACAATAGTTCCCTTAGCTAAGTCATCCAAATTTTTTGGCTCCCTAGTTAAAGGCATAAATCCGGGAATTGAATGCAAGTGGTTTAACTTACTTGCAGCGCTATCTGCCTTATCAGCAGCTTTTACAGCTAACTCGTATCGGTAGCGATATAGCGTCAGGTTGTTTCGCTGCGCTGCGTACCAGACTCGCGTCATGAATCTATCAAGTATCTGCTCCACATCCTCAAAGTTTTCGATAAAGAACTCCACCTCATACATAATTGCAGTCTCATCATAGGATGTAGTTTTGCTCTCTGGTTCGGGTTCGGCTAATATTCCCTGTGTAGCCAAAGCAGTACTTTGTAGTACCTGCTTCACGAGGTTAGGGGGGCTATCGTAGGAAAAGCCAATATTGATGCGTTGGTTATAAATGCGTTCTGGTTGGCTGTAATTATGGATTATTTCTTTGCCAATGAACTGATGGGGAACGACAATCACCTGGCGCTGGAGAGTTAGCAGGCGGACAGATCGCCAATTGATATCAATTACCTGCCCTTCAATAACCTGGTCTTCGCTATTGCCAACGCGCAACCAATCACCCACGCTGAAGGGGCGTTCGAGAAGCAGTGCAATGCCAGACATGATGCTACCCAATGTATCCTGAAGCGCCAAACCGATCACAATCGAGCTAACACCTAATCCGGTAGCAAGACCTGCCAAATCTGCACCCCACACTGCTGCCAGCACGATCGCACTGCCTACAAGCACCAAAAACAACCTGGAAAGGTCGATCAACAGTTTGGGCATCCTTGCCCGCCATGTATTTGCCTCTGCTTCTTCAAACAAAATCACATTAAACAGCGACAGAGAAGCGTAGATAACAGATATCCAGAACAGAGTTTCGACGAGCTTGGCAAAATTCCCGTTTACGTCAAGCTTCAGGACATTCCTGATTAAAAGCATCAGCATTAAGACGGGCAAAACGAGGTTTCTCACAACCCGCAGCGTAGCCGCCATCGGTCTACCGCGCCTTTTTAGATGATAAATAATTTCTCCTAGTAAAACTACCAGGAGTGGAAATCCTAATCCGACAATTACCGCCCAGGTGTGCCAGTCGCTGGAAAACCTTAAATTACTCATATACTTCTTCCTCTCGAACACTTACTGTCTGCTTAGAATTTTTGAGTTGCCAAGCCATTAGCTTTTCTTTTCCAGGTTCTTGAATTTCACCAAAAAGCTCAAAATCATAGAGATCGTGCAGGCGATCGCAGACGTTCTGAGAAACTAAGATAGCTCCTGGCGGACAAGCCGACTTCAACCGATTGGCAATATTTACGCTATCGCCCCAAACGTCGTAGAGCAATTTATTTTTGCCAATCACGCCTGCAACCACATCTCCAGAATTGATGCCAAGCCGTAGGTCTAGATGCAAGCCTTTTTCATAATTAAATCGGCGGACAAACGAAAGCATTTCCAAAGCAAAATCTATCGTGCGTTTGTCATGATCCAGACGCAATACACTCAGCCCGCATACAGCCATGTAACCGTCACCAATAGTTTTAATCTTCTCCAAACCGTATTTATCTGTCATTTCATCGAAGGCTGTTACCAGTTCATTAAGCAAGCCAACAACTTCTTGAGGAAACATTGATTTCGTGAGCTTGGTGAATTGGTCGAGGTCGGAAAACAAGACCGAGACATTAGAAATCTGATCGGCAATTTCTCGATCGCCTTGTTTGAGGCGTTTAGCGATCGCGGGACTAAATATATTTAAGACTAATGCTTCATTTTCACGATTTTTCTGTTCGATTAGTTGAGTCTCGGCACGAAGGCTGCCTATCGTTTGGTTAAATGACTTAGCTAAGTCTTCAAATTCATCTTGCGAACCGGATTTCACAATCGCATCAAATTCCCCGGTTCCCACCTTGCGAGCGCTTTTGATTAAAGTATTGATCGGTTTGACAAAGATTCCGGTCAGCCACATGGCAACAAGCGTGATTACGGCGATGACTAAAGTAGCCCCAATCAAAACTGTTTTTTCAAACGAGTGAATTGGGGCATAAGCTTCAGAAACATCTATTTCTGCCAAGATAACCCACCTCAAACCATCAATATCTAGTGGAGCATAAGAACTCAAAACCGGAATATTACGATAATCGTCGATCGCCTGCGTACCCTGTTTGCCAAACAACGCTTCCTTTACTGCTTTTGTTTGTACTTGTTGTAGGAGAATTGTAGTATTGAACTCTTTGATTTTGTTGATGGTCTTTTCATCAGTACCTATAGAGGCTAGGGTTTTTGCATGACCTTTTGGGTCTTCAATCTGGAAACGAGACGCAGAACGCATTTGATAATCCGATCCCACCAGATAACTTTCTCCAGAATCGCCCAGACCATTTTGCTTCCACTGTTTGTTACCAGTCATCACATTGTTAATTTTGTCAACCGGAAGCTGGAACGCCAAAATACCAATGAATTGGGAGCCGTTAAAGATTGGGGCAGCGATAAAAGCCGCAGGCGCTCCGTAGGAAGGGTTGTACGGTTTAAAATCTACTATTTTTACATAGCCCTTTCCGTTTGCTTGTCGTGCGGCAGCGATCGCTTCTGCTAAGTTACTATCTTTGTAGGAACCGTTGATGAAGTTTGTGGTAAAATCGGTTTCTTTAAAAACCGTGTAAACAACGGTTCCGGCGGGATCGACCAAAAACATATCGTAGTAACCGTATTTTTGCACTATATTGCGAAAAATCGGCTGGTAGCGGGCGTGAACGCGGCTGTAGTCACTGCCATCGCCTGGGTCGTCAAGGAGAAGTTTCTTGCCAACGGGGTTGGGGTTAGCGACGGTGTAGTAGTACTGTAGGTAACGGGCAGCAGTTGTTTTTGGCGTGTAAGATGCCACAATCGGCGAACCCTCGCTAGTTCGCGCCAGTCTGGGGAGAAATTGTGTTTGGTAGTAAGTATCAATTTTTTTGTCAAAATCTGCTGGTACTGTTGATTTTTCCAGTTCGCGGTAAGCTGTCTGAAACTCCTGCATGGCGGCGACGATTGTCAAATCTTCGCTTAAAGTTTGGCTATGGATGTAAAGGTTTTCAAAATAATCTTCGATTTGATAAGTTTTGGCAGCCCGAAGGCTGGTTAATTGATTGAAGACTCTTTCCGTCAGAAGAGACCTACCAGCAGTAGAGCATGTAAAGGTGCTTGCCAGCATAGCGCAAAGGCTAACTACCAGCAACATGACTATGAGTTTTGTCTTTATACTTAATTGCTTAAATAATTGCATATAAATTTTATTGATATTTTTTGCCTTATTTCTGAGCTATAAACCAATAACATTCTATAGAGACGCGAAATTTCGCGTCTCTATAGGTGTAAAATCAGTAACAAAAATCCTCAAATCAAGCGCATCGATACTATAATCAAGGTTTTTGTCAAGACTAATTTAAGATGTGTTTACCCTGCAAGAGCAAATTATGTTGTCACCGGGGATGCAGCAGCAGAAACAACGTTAAGGTTAGCAACTAACCCATAAGTTGATACATAGTCTTCTAACTCTTGCATATCAACCGTGCCATTTTTATCGGAGTCAAGAGTAGCAAAAAGATAATCAGTTACGTACCTCCTAACATCTTCAGAGCTACGTTCACCTGTTGTCATATCTTCTATTCGACCTAAAAGTTCCATAATCTCGTCTTTATCGAGTGCATTACTGCCATCTGTATCCAATTGCTGGAACAGTTTTCTCACATCTTCTGTTGCCATTCTCGAAGAACGCAGTGTTTCTCGCAATAATTCATTACCAAATGAATTCATAAACAATATTTGCTCGACGAGTGGTATGCAGAAGAACCCCAGCGCTGCCCAAAAAATTGCATATTTTACGGCTTCAGGATTTGCAGTTGCACTAACTCCGAGGAAAAGAGCAGCCCAAAGGAAAAAGTTGGGATTAACTAGCAGGATATAAGCATCTCTGGCTTCTGCTTTGATCAGCTTGCCTTTTGTAAACACTGAAGTTAAGGCGGCAAAGACGCGCATTAAGATAAAGACTAATGTTGCCACTGCTAGTTGTTGCAGACAAGCTAGCGATCGCGTTGCATCCGTTGAGAAAAATAAATCGCTCAAAAATGTTGATGGAGTAAACTGAAACCCAGTTGCTAAAGCCATTAATGCGACAGCAAGCACTCCAATAAATTTCCAGTTCTTACTGTGGTGATTTGATTCAACAGGAGATTTGTCACGCCAAAATTGAGCGATCGCTCCCGGTATTGCTAAACCAACAATTAGAATCACACCGAAAAATATCAGGCTGGAACTATTAATTGGTAATTGTTTTGCCAAACCAAATGTCACAATGAGTGCAACTGGAGCGATGATTGATAATGTCCTTGATAAGATAGCCGAGGGATAAAGATTACCACCCCAGAGTACCGATAAAACTGGGGAAGTAAGGGCGGGTGGAACCATCCAAAAAAGCACCCACATAACTTTGTACAAATCTCCCGGATTTTGATACAAGATTCCAGAAAATATTAAAAGTAGCCCAACTACCCATCTCACCAACATCCAGGCGTAGACTAAATACTTTACTGTTGGAGTTACTTTGCGTTTACTCGCTGCAAAGTCAATGTCCAGGTAGGTATAAAACGTTGAAGCCGCCAGACAAGCAACGATAATCGCTCGAAATAGCTCTGAGGGAATTCCGACTGAAGAGGCACTGATTGCCCTAACCAAGCATCCCAGTAAGAAAGCAGCAGCATAGAGCAAAATTGCCCACATAATTGACAGATCGTTGATCTGTTTACGCACCGAAGCTGCACCGCCGGATTCCTTATCGCGAAACTTGATTAGCTCCTCACCACTGAGAGCTTTACCGTTAGGGAGTTTCAGGTGTTCATAAGCAGTCGGTGGTAAATCACTTAAATAAAGTGCTAAAGGCTCCAACACATATTGGTGGCACACTACTAAAACAGTTTCACCCCGTTGCAAGTGCGGTACAATCCGCTCCTCATAGAAAGAAGCAGCGCGTCCGTAAACTTGTGCAATCTTCTCGCCAGCCGGAGGTGCTTCGTTATGGGAATGCAACATTTCCTCGAAACCTTCGTAGCCAAGGGCAAGACGAAGTAGATTTAAGTTACGTCCCGCAAAGATGCCAAAGGATTTCTCACTAATTCGATGGTCGATCTCAACAGGAATATCGGGCGACTTCAGCGCTTGACTTTCAGCAAGGGCGATTTCACAAGTTTGCCGCGCCCGCCTCATGTGAGATACATATACTGCATCAAACTTCACGCCTTTTTTCTTAATGTCAACACCTGCACGGCGTGCCTGCAACCTACCAAATGCTGTGAGGTCAACATCCAGTACTCCTGCAAAAATGTTACGTTCGTTGCTGGTACTTTCACCATGCCGAATAAAGTAGGCACGTCCTGGATAATCATCCTTTTGTGCAGCAAAAGGGTTGTTATTGTCAGTTTTTACCACAATTGATAATAAATAGTTTATCGATTATTTAGTTTTTTAGTTCAGCGAGAAATAGGTAAAGTTGTTGTGTTTGCGTACGGTTATATTACTGTGAGCCATGAGTTACACAATTAGTTACTTTTGTCAATTATCTAAATTGTCTATTTGGGAGAACGATCGCACAAATGTCTGTCTTCCTCCTTCACTTCGATATTAGTGAGCAGATAATCCCGTACCCAATCGCAACCCGCTGCTACTACCTTATCTAGCTCTACAGACTGCTCTAAATTCCACAAAATAACCGTTCTGTCCTCAGAAGCTGAAGCCAAAGTTTTACCGTCAGGAGCAAAAGCTAATCCCTTAACTCCAGCACTATGTCCTATTAGATTGGTCAGCAATGTGCCATTACTCTTCCAGAGTTTAATTATCCCATCATTACTTCCTGTAGCGAAAGTCTTGCTGTCAGGGCTAAACGCTACGCTCCAGATGCCAGAATCATGTCCTTTAAGAGTATGCAGTAACTTTCTGTCGCGACTCCAAAGTTTAACTGTCTTGTCTTCACTTACCGAAGCGATCGATTCGCCATTAGGGCTGAAAGCTACGTTCATGACTGCACTACTATGACCTTGAAGAGTCTTGAGTAAACTATCCTCACCGAGAGAGGCAGAAGGCAGAGGGCAGAGGGCAGAAGGCTTATTTTTATATCCAATTGTCTGATGCCTTCTGGCAATTGAAAAGAAGCAAGGGTTTGAAGCCGAGTCCTTATCTTTTATTTGGTGGCTTCCAACTGGTTCCCTTGTGCCTTCTACCTCCTGCCCTCTGCCTTCTTCTGATTGAGAATCTAGCTCCTGCTTTTTATTCAAAACTGAAGCCAAACTCCAAAACTTTAGTGTCTTGTCGCCACTGCTCGAAATAAGTGTCGAACCATCGGGACTAAAAGCCAACCCCCAAGTCCCAGCCGTGTGCCCTCTAAAAATAGCGATTTCGGTGCCGTTGACGCGCCAAAGTCTAACCGTGCGATCGCTACTCGAAGATGCAACCATATTACTATCAGGGCTAAAAGCGATTCTCCTAATATCGCCCTGATGTCCTTTGAGACTATGAAGCAACGTACCGTTTGGACTCCAAAGCTTAATCGATCGATCTGCTCCAACAGTAGCGATCGTTTTCCCATCTGGAGCGATCGCTACTGAGCTAAACTGAGGATTTGGCCCGTTTAAGCGCCTATTGATAATCCCGTCGGAGCGCCAGAGGATCGTCTCCTTCGGACTCGATGAAGCCACTAACTGTCCGTCGGGGCTAAAAGCGACTCCCCAAACTCCAGCCGTATGCCCTGGCAGAACTTTCAGCAACCGAGTGCGTAATTTCCAGACTTTTACCGTGCCATCCCAAGATGCAGAGTATAGTGTCTCGCCGTTGCGACTCAATGCAAGGTCTTTAATGGTACTATCATGGGCTTTAATGGCATTCAATAAAGTACCGTCAAAGCTCCAGAATTTTAGCATCTTGTCGTCAGAGCCAGAGACGATCGTCTGCCCATTTAGGCTGAAAGCTAGGGCGTTAATTGCAGCATCGTGTGCGGTGAATGTCCTTAACAAAGTGCCGTCACGTCGCCACAGTTGCAACTTGCCGTCTCCATTGCCTGTTGCCAGGGTTTTGCCGTCAGGACTAAAGGCAATTGAGAAAACAGGAGATTTCATATCTGAAAGTGTTTTCAGCAATCTGCCATCCCGCTGCCAGAGTTTGACAGTGCCGTCGTCAGAAACCGAGGCAATCACGTTTCCATCAGGGCTAAAATTTAGATTTGTGACGAGTCCACCATGCCCTTTGAAAGTGTTTATTAATGTGCCATCGCTACGCCAGATTTTTAGCGTACCGTCCGAACTGCCCGAAACAATCAGTTTTCCGTCGGGACTAAACTTTACATAGTTAGCTGAAGCTTTAAAGCCTTTCAAAGTTTTCAGCAGAGTGCCGTCACGCTGCCAGAGTTTGACGGTTGTATCTCCGCTTCCTGAAGCAATAAGCTGACTGTTGGGGCTGATGGCCACTCCGATCGCTGGGCCAACATGTCCTTTGAGAGTGCCCAGCAACCTGCCATCGCGCTGCCAAATTTGGATGCCATCTTGCAATGTTGCTACAGGAATTATCTTGCCATCAGAACTGACATCTAATGCGTTATTGGCGGCACTATAACCCGAAAAGCGGTTAGATTCAATAGCTCTATAAATTGACCGCCGCAAAGCTAACTCCACCATTGTTTCTGTTTGCGGGTCGGTTGAGGCTGAGTGTTCGAGTTCACTTCTGGCTCTAAGCGCTTCAATTATAGCATCTAACCTTTTATCTAAGGACAAGAGGGCTTCCGAATATCTAGCCCTGCCTTGAATTTTTTCAATTTCTTCATTGCGTTGGCTAATGAGGGCTTTTTGGTACTGGAAGAACGCGAAGATTCCCGCTGCGATCGCGATCGCCAAAGCAAACGAAAGCGCAGCAATCCAATATTTTTGGCGTTTGGCATTTTTTCTCTTGAGTTCCAGCCTAGCTTCTACTTCCTTAACCCGTTCTGCTTCTAGAAATAATTGCAATTCAAGGCTATCTAATTCTTGGCTAGCGGCTAAAAACTGATAGTCCAAATCGCTTAAACTTTTGCCCTGCGCCCAGTATGAAGCGTCTTTTAATGCTTGTCCGCGCAAGAGGCGGGAGTTATCCTGCTGCCCTGAAGCTACCCAAGCATCAAACGCCTGCGAGTAAGGACGCAATGCCGCTAATTTCTTTTCAATCCATTGCAGATTGAATACTTGTTGATAGATGCGATTTTTTACCTTTAATATTCTTTTGTGCTTAACAACTAAGCCACTGAGTAACAATTCAATCTGTTCTAGACTATCATCATTCTTTATTTCGGTTCCTAGCAAAACTTGTTGATAAATGCCCAGAATTCTACCAGCCCGTTGTCCGTTACGTTCAATGCGATCGCGTATAGTTCGCAAATGTTCTGGTTCATCCTGCGATTCCCAATGCTCAATAATCTGAGTTTTGACTAAGTTTTCAATCCAGAACGATTCCGTACCTGGTGGAATGGAACCTAAGCTAGCGTCCAGCACTTTCCGCTGACTCAATTGTGCGACTAATTGACACAACTTTTGAGTCAGAAATGGTTGTCCACCCGTCCAGTCTAAAATCGCCCTGACAACCGATGCTGGCTGTTCAACTTTCTTTTCCAGCCCTTGAATTAAAGGAGTCACTTCCGACCACTCAAACCCTTTGAGTTCGATCGCTTGTCCAATATTGAACGGTGTCTTAGTTCTATCTCGAATCAAATCGGAAGGAGTTGCTACCCCAAAAATGGCAAAGGTAATGCGTTGATATTCTGGGTTGATTGCCCGTTGGTTGTAGCAGAAGCGAATGAAGGCAAAAAAGTCATCGATCGAAAAGTTCAGCCCCAGCAGAGAGTCAATTTCATCAACAAAGATAAACAATTGTTGTTGAGGAAACTGCACCAGTAGCAATTCTTCAGTAAACCACCGCAGCCGTTGTAGTAAACCCAAATCGTTGCGCTCTTGCCACCAAGTTTTCAGGTTCAAGGTTTCCATTAGCCCCAACTGTCGCCATAAGTCACCGACGAATCCCTTGTACCATTGCAGGGGAGTAATTTGTTCGCTTCCCACTACACTCAAATCCACCGCAGCGCAGCGAAAGCCATCTTGCTCAAGGCGATACTTAGTTCGCACTAGCAGTGAGGATTTGCCTATTTGCCGGGAGTTGAGGATGTAGCAGAATTCTCCTCGTTTCAGTGCTTCATATAATTGTGAGTCGGCTTGTCGCTGTACGTAACTCGGTGCATCAATGGCTAAACTTCCGCCCAATTGATAGCTATATTTGTGCATCAGGAACTAATTATTAAAGTATATTATGTTAGCTTTTCATAGATTAAAGGTTAATGTTGCTTAACAATCAAGAGAAATAATTGCAGAAGTACTCTCGATATAGCTCACAGCTAACAGTTGCTTGATTTTCAGTTAGATGCAGCAATCCTAAACTTTTTAACTTAAAGGCTACCTGCATTTCTAACTGCATTGGGGCATTTAAAATTTGTTGAAACGCCTCTGCTAATTTAGGATCTTGTTGAAGATTCCACAACTGAGATTGAAGATGTTGTTGATAAATGCCAGTACTTTTCGTAGCATCTTGCAGTAAGGTTCGTATAGGAATATTCAAGCAACTACTTTGATATAATGCTAGCCGAATTAAGTAGGGAAAGCCGCTAGTAAGCTTCATTAACTGCTCAAATTCAGGATTTGTGAGTTGAAGTTCATGACGTTGAGCTAAATCCTGCACCTGTTCTAGGCAAAAGGTCGGCAATTCGATCGCCAATCCTACATTAAACGGAGAGCGATGTGTAGGTAAGGGAATGTAAATTTCAACAGCATGAGCTATCACTATTCGTAATTTCTGCCAAACGGAAATGTCTTTTGTTTCCTCATACCAAGAACGCAACAAAGCGAAAAAATCACTAGCAACTTCTGGGTATTCAAATAATTGATCTACACCATCTAATGCTAAAATCAGAGGATGAGAAAGTTCTTTGAGGAGATAGCCTTGAAAATAAATCGTGCTATTAATCAAAGCTCCCATATCCTCATCCCAGTAGTCATTTAATTTAGATTCCAGACTTAATTGCCGAGTGACATTAGTACAAAACCAACGTAAAAAGCGATCGCTCTTTTCCAACACCTGTGTTCCGGCATGATATAAGTTCAGTCTTACTGTGTAGTAATTCTGATTACTGCCATAATCCAAAATTCGTGCCATCAAGGAAGTCTTTCCCATTTTTCGCGATGCTTTAATCCGAATTAAGGCACGGGGGTGAAGAATTTCTTGATAACAGGTTTCTTCGATGTTCGATCGCTCAATGTAGAAATAGGAAGCTAGAGGAACCTGTCCCTCTGGAGATTTTATAAAATAGCAATTCGGTGGAACTTCTGTTGTTGGAGTTGCTGTTGTTGTCTCTGCGATCTGTAAACTATTCAGAGCAGCAGATTTTGCTAATTGCTGTTTTAGCAACATTGGGAAATTTGTCTTATTAACTTTTTCATCCAGTACCTGTGAAAGCAACATCCATAATCTAGGTGCAACTGTGAACTTAATATAGCTTTCAGAGTAGTTATTTTCTTCAGCAAGAAGAGCATAAGTTTTTTTATTTTCTAGTAGAGATTCTCGTAAGATTACCTTTTGAATACCGCTAAGTGAAAAACCAGTTTTTTTAGCCACTAACTGGAGCGCAAATTCAACAAGCTCTTCAGTATTACCCATTTAAATAACTACTTTTTATGCAGGAATATTCAAAGCTCAATTAATTCTAAGCCACTCTTTTTATTGGTAAATTAACCCTTGAGCATTTGTAAAACAGGCTCCTTTGACACGAGAACCGGAAAAATCAGAACCCCTTAATTGAGTATCTTTAAAATTGACGTATCTAAGATCGGTATCAACTAGTGTAGTATCATATAAGACTGCTCCTTCTAGATCGGCTTGAAATAAAGAGGATTGTTTTAGAGTCGCACGGCTTAAGTCAGCACCGACTAAGCTAGCTAACTCTAGAGCAACTTGGGACAGGATTGCTTCCGTCAAATCAGCATATCTTAAATCAGCCTATGCCTGCTAGCGTCCCAATGGATGACGGACAGGTACAAACAGAATTGACTCGCTACCTGGAAGATAACTGGGTGCCAGTGATTGAAAAAGATGTAGATGGATATAATTCTCTCCCATTGGCGTGCGATCGCCAAAATCCGAATTTAGGACGTTACTCTGCCTGTCGCCGCGTTGCTCGGACAATTTACCTTGGTTCTGCTCCCACTCTAAGAGCAGTCAATCGCGGTGTAGAAGATCATCAATTGACTGCTGTAAGATTTATTATTCAGTCTTGCAGATATATTTGGGGCAACTTCCAGCAGTGTTTTCTGGGCAATATCGTATAGGCGGACAGTTAAGATTTGTACTAAGTAGTCGCAACACATGGATCTTAACAATTTCGCAAATGCCAGATGGAGTTTGATTTTACGTCACTTAGGTATTTGTTTTGTGGATCTTACTAGCCATTGCTCCAGTGTTCTTGCAAGTAGGTGAGTGAATATGCCAGGTGATAGAATGAATTCCTAAGAGTTTCCTACTCTGATAAATCTACTCTTGTAGACAAATAATTCGGTTGAACAATTTTAGCCCATCAAATGCTTGTTATTTCGTGACAATTAAGAAATAACGGTTGAACAATTTCAGTCATGACTTTCTAAGATACTTGACTCCTAGTCCAATAAAAAAATAAAACGATTAAACAATTTCTGAAAAGCTTTACATAACAAGAGTTTGACGGACTCTCCAAAATATTAAACATCTTCTAATTCTATTGCTGGCATGGTAGTGTTCACAAAAATACCTCAGTGGCGATCGCACTTTATTTCACTTTACCTCTAGTCAGTAGCATTGAGCGATCGCTGCTTTCGTTGAGCGCGCTTTGTGATGGCTATCCGCCTGCCAAGAGCGATCGCTGTGCCTGACAGAGACACTGAAATTAGATGTACGGGTTGCCCAAAATTTCTTTGAGATAAGAAAAGCTTACTTGTTCATGAAATACTTTCATTGATACGAATAAGCCAACAACTTTAATCCCCCTGACAGGTGTAGGTTTTTTACACGATGGCTAAAACCCAGATTATTACGTGGTTAATATGGGTTCTTGATATGCGTCTCCATATAAATGCGTACATACAACGTTACAGTCTGTTGACAAGCATCTATGTGAGGATATAATCGTCTGTAAATCAACAATTAGGCTAATAGAGTAGAAGAACGTATAAGTTTCTTGAAACGATGTTTTGGCTTACAACGTTGTTTATATAGGGGAGAGTTGGGATTCTGTCGTTGGGTTGGCTGGGGAATTATTGCTCATAATTTAACTATTATTAGTCGCGAGACTCTCAAAACTGAAAAAATTTATAGCAGTCGCCAAAGCTATTAGGACATTAGGATAAGTTTATTAAAACGCAAAGGAGCGCAGAGTTGAGTGCAAAGTAACGCAGACTTTATTTCGGCCTTTTCGCTACGTGTACTAAGCCTGCTGTCCGTTGCTATGTCACCTGTTTATTTAAATTGTTACTATCAATTAAACTTGAGTCTAATTCAACATTAGACTATTAAAAATAGCAGAGTAAATAGTTCAATACAGCTTGATAGTTAATCAATAGTTTGTGTATACAAATATTGATTAATTATCAAGTTTTACTCTGATTTGTTTGGCAGTTTCGCACCGGAAACTAGTCTAAACTCCAGTTAATAGAAATGTCCCAACATAAGCAGAAAGCTGGTACGCTGAACACTGCAATCGATAACTTTATAAAAACCACCCATAGCTACTGGTCTGGGCTTTTTCATTGTTACGAAATTGAAGATTTTCCCAGAACTAATAATGACTTATAACATGCTTTTGGTATGCTACGTCATCATCAACGTCGTTGTACAGGTTGTAAGGTTGCCCCCTCATCCCTCGTTATTCGTGGTTCTGTCAAACTTGCCTGCGCGATCGCAACTTCGCTTCATTCTTTTACCGCATCTGATTTAGCACAAGTTGATATTCATACTTGGCTCGAATTACGCTCTCAATTGCAAAAACACCACGCATTGCCAGAATTGAACAGTATCGATTTCGCAGAGATCCCAAGGCTTACTTGGCTAATCTAGAGAGTCGTCTTCTCTAGTAAATTTTACCACACTAAGTGTAAATAATTACTCAATATTTGCGTAATGTGGTGATTTTTACTGTTATTACTAACAGTACCCTAGCAAAATTACTGACATCGGGATGGGGAAGTTCAGTAAAGGCGTAGAGCTACAGATGACACCCTTGTTTGAGGTCATTGATTGCTAAAAGGATTACTGAATTCAGGATAAGCGAGTTCATTAAACGCGTAGAGCTACGAATTACAAAGTTACTTGGGGTCATTAAATTAGAGAAACGAGCGTGACTGAAAAGCAAAAAGGTTGAGAGCATCACGCTCAATGCCTCTGAGACATCAGGCATCTCTGGAACATCATTCAACATCCATTCAGTTAACTTGAGGAATTCATTATGCGTCGTATTCTACTACTCTCGGCAATGATTCTTGGTAGCACGTTTGCGTTCAGCTCTGTTGCTCAAGCAGGGAGTACCGATGTTCATTTTAATGGAAATGTCCTTTCCTCCTGCACATTTAGCAATGTCCAGAATGGCACATTAGGATTAGACGTTGCTGGCACAACTCTTAGCAGTCTGCCAACCAGTGGCGGCACTTCTGGCCAAGCCAAACTCACCTGTAATAACATTCTGGCAACCCTTTCGGCATCTGCACCCCAACAAACCACTGCACCCGCTGGCTATGACCATACTACAGCCGTAAAGACAGTTGCAGTTACAGGCACAGGCGCAAACCTTGTTGCTATTGTCGCACCCTCTATTCCTTTTCCTGTGCCCCTGCCAGGTGTCACCAATTTGAGTGTGAATATGACAACCACAACCCTTGGTCTAATCCCCAGCGGTGCCTACGATATGTTTGTGACGTTGACAGTGACCCCTTAATAAAGCAACGTACAAAGATACAGATGGGGGAATTCTAGCTAACTTGTTTACTTCCCCCATCAATCATTCTTTCATTCCTTCTAATCCTTAGATTTATTCGCAAAGCCAGGATCGGTCATCATGTTCTCCCGTGTTCACAAGCCCGCTTCATCCACAACTTTAAAAGCCATTCAACTGAGTGGCTGGTTACTATCAGCAGCTTGTTTGGTCAATGGTGCTGCTTGGGCAAATCTGGGAGCATCCCCTCTGGTGATTGAAGCCCAGGCAAACCGGGGACAAGTAAAAGCAGTGCTTAACGTGATCAACTCTGGGGATACGCCGTTGCGGGCGAGGGTTTATACGGAGCCATTCACTTACAGCCGCGATCGCGGGTTCCAAACAATACCCTCTGATTCAAGCTATCTGGGTTCTTATATACAGTTTTCTCCTAGAGAATTGATTGTGCCACCCAGAAGTAGCCGTCGGGTTCGTATGGTGGCTCAACTTGCTCCCAGCCTAGCGAATGGTGAATACCGGGCAGTCATCTTTACAGAAGCCTTGAATGAGTCAACAGACACAATCGGACGGAAAGTTGGCATTATCACTCGAGTCGGTACGACTGTTTACGTCCGCAAGGGAGATACAGCGCCGAACTTAGTTGTCGATCGTGCCAGTTTCAATGCCAAGCAAAAGCATCTCGAACTATTCGTCAAAAATATAGGCAATGCATCTGTGCGCCCAATGGTTCGCTGGTCGTTGAAACAAGCAAACAAAGTATTTCGGAGTGGAGAATTGGCGCCTACTGCCATCATTGCTCTGGGCGATCGTAATTTAGCTTTAGCCGTTTCAGAAAAAGATACATCGCCCTTACTCCCTGGTAACTACCAACTAAGTGGACAGTTGCTCTGGGGTGAGGACAACGCTCAGACAGTGCCATTTTCGGTGGATTTGATAGTACCTGCAAAGTAGGAACTGCACAATCAAGAATTTTTAGGACTTACGTACTCGTGATACTCGTGAGGAAAAACTAAGCCTTTGCGATTACTTCTCTACGAGACGCTCCGCAAACGCTTTGCTCGTAATGACGTAAAATCCTTGTCCGTGCGTCCTACTTTTATCGAGCAGAATTAATTACACAACGCCATTGTGAATGAAGCGTACCCCTGCGGGGAAGCTTCATTCACAATGACTGTAAATATTCTTGTCCAACTACTTACGACGATGACTGGCCGACTGTGTAGGGTCTCAACAGATTGCTTGCTAACTAATTTGCACAAAGTTAAGAGCCACCTAGAAGACCTGAGGAAGGCTGATTTTGCCTGCTGATTTTAACTCCGCTTACCTCTATGTTCCCAACAATTCCCCCACCCGCCATCGTCCACTCAATTCCCCACAACATTTCTAATAGTAAATCTCTTTCGGAGATCGGCATCTTTAGCATTACTCCTAAATCTATTGATGAAAAACAGATTGCTTTAAGTCCATCAGCACGCGATCGAGAACAGGAACCATCGGGTGCTGATGCACAATCAAGCGTTAAATCAATTGCTTTAAGTCCATCAGCACGCGATCGAGAACAGGAACCATCGGGTGCTGATGCACAATCAAGCGTTAAATCAGATGCAAAACTGCTGGGACAACCGTTATCCATTGATTTACAAGATATAGAGTTTCTAGTTACAGAACCTCCATCTGTGCATATTCCGGCAACACAGCCTGAGATTGCCCCAAAGGTTGTACCTGAGTCTTTGGGTTCTGAAAAGGCGAGTCCGGTTGAACCTGTGACTGTTACGCCTACAGGTTCCGAAAAGGCGAGTCCGGTTGAACCTGTGACTGTTGCGCCTATAGTTTCAGCAAATTCCGCCACTTTGCCAACAAGCGATGCGAAGATGCAGACATCGGAACCGAATCTGTCTCCCATTGCTCAGGTGCCGGAGGGCTTTACAGTGTTTCCGGTGGGTATCAACATTGGTGGGCGCAATGTCAATGAGGGGGTTTCTGTTCGGGGGCAGGAAAATAGCTCGAAAGCGCTCGATCTAGAACATTGGTTATTGCCCTATGATGCCGTGGTGCAAGCGCTGAAATTAAGCACAAAAGTTTTACCCGACAATCAAATCGAATTACGATCGCCCAGTCTTGCCGTTCGTATCGATCCTGCCAAACTCCACACCGATCCAAAATTGGGTCTGGTTTTTTCAGTGGGGGAGGTGCGATCGCTATTTGGAGTTCAGGTTGAGTTTGATCTCAAAGAGTACGCGATTGTGTTTGACGCACCCTGGCTGACGGCACCGGAACAAAGCTCATCACTGGAAGAGGCTCCTGTGCAGCTTGAAGGGCTACCCCGAATTGCATCGCCAGATATTTCTCTGGCTGCGATCGAACAAGGGGTCAGCGTCAGTGGTGGAGATTCAACCCCAACTGCTTTCCGCGGAGATTTGACTGCGGTGGGTAGCATTTTGGGCGGCAGTTGGTTTGTGCGGGCAGACCAGCCCAAACTATTTAGTTCCAATAGCTGGCGGATTACAGATGCGCTATTTCAACGCCAGACCGATGCTAATGATTATTTTGTGGGTACTCAGCCCCCCTTCTGGCAGAACCTCAGCCCTAACGACTATGTAGGCTTTACCTTCATTCAGCGCCAGGGCTACACACCACCGCCACAATTTTATGGCGAAAGCGATCCGCGCCAACGCCTGCAAGCAGCACAGGTGGGACGAACGGTGTCCGGGCAGGCAGAACCAGGGACTTTAGTGCGATTGGTAAAAGGATTTAGCGATCGCATCATTGCCGAAACCCTGGTGGATTCCTCTGGCGTGTATCGGTTTGAGAATCTCAAATTGGAAACCCCAGCGCTGGGCGGCTACTACCAGGTCTTCCTCTATCCCAAAGGACAATTAACTGCCCAACCAGAAATTCGAGACGCGACGTTTTCCAATTTGGCTGGTCAACTTCCTGCTGGTGCTTCCGCGTTGATCGTTTCCGGTGGAGTGAATCGAGATTACAGCAAACAGGATAATAACAATCTCTTTGGCGATTTTTCCACATTTCGGGGTGGCATTGCTCAACGATGGGGCGTTTCAAATAGCGTGACGCTAGGTGCAGGCACTGTCTACGATCGGTCTTTAAGAGGACTAGCCGAACTCTTCTGGCAGCCAGAAAACGTCCCCTTCAAGGCAGCAGTTTCAGTCCTAAGCGGCAGCGATAATTCAGCATGGGACATCAATGCAGATGTCAGTTACGACCCATCGCAAAACTTCAGTGCCCGGTTCACCCACGATCGCTTCTCCAGCCGATTAGATGCCTATTGGCAACTGGCTAAAGGCATCACTTTGCTGGGCAACACCAATAGTAATGATGCCACCTCTGGAGGCATTCAACTCAACTTCAGTGGCAGAGATTCTTTTACCTTTGCCCGCCTTACTTTTGACACCAAAAGTCACTTGCGCTGGAATCTGATTCAACGGTTGGGAAAACTTGAACTGAACTCTATCGGCAATGAAATCAGTTCCCAGTCGGCGCTAAGTTTTTACCTGGGAAAGCACAGCGATTTTACAACTGGACATTCCTTTGTTCTCGGCTACGACACTTACAACCAAAATAGGAATGACGATCTAGTTAATCTCGCTTGGCGTTATCGCTCAAAAGAACGTTCCATCGATGGCACGTTGTTATGGGAAGCCCAATTAGGCTATGGTATCGGCTCGCGGGGTTCTGGCGTACTTGCCTCTGTGGGCACTACAATCATCCCTGGCGTAATGCTCCGCGCACGCTATCAGGGCGTATCAGTGACAACAGGCGAATCGACTTTTGGTATCGAGTTAGTATCGGGGCTGAATCTTCAAGGTGGTATCACTCCTGGCGATCGTCATGCCAACTATTTACGGACTCAGGGTGGTATTCTGGTGCAGCCGTTCTTTGATCGCAATAACAACGGCCAACGCGATGCAGGCGAGGAGTTTTACACAGATCCCAATCTCGTGACGATCAATAATCAAATGGTTCAAGCTGCTAGGGCACAGGTTGACCGCGATCGCATCTTGGTACGTTTGCTGCCCAACACCTATCGTCTGGATCTGGATGCAGCAGGGCTACCCCCCGATTGGCAGGCAGCAACCAGTGCTTATGCAGTTAAGGTTGTGGCTGGCAGCTATACTCCTGTGCTAGTTCCCCTCGTCCCTGCCTATTCGCTCTCAGGCATTGTCACAGATAGCCACGGAACCCCATTGAGTGGTGTCCGAGTCGAAGCAATTCAGGTTGGCTCCGGCGTGGATTCCGGGCAGCGGCTCATATCAGTTACAAATGATGCCGGGGTCTACTTTATAGAACACCTGCGGCAAAGTAGTTATACGTTACAGGTGAATGGCAAATCCATTCAACCGAGTAAAATCAAGCTAACCGAAACGTCTCCACCCTTTCAAGAACTCAATTTGCAACAATTAGAAATATCTGCTGTGTTGCAAAAACCATGAAATTAACTCGCTTTCACCAACCCTCTTCAGATGAATCAAGTATTTTACGCTTAACCCGGATTTCTCACAAAGAGATAAAAAAGGGGGTGAAAAACTGCGAAAATGTGGATATATTAAGTGTTTCAGCAGTTACAAGTATGACCCCATCTTCAACAGATCGTATACCAAAACAGTTCAGATTTGAACAGCCAAAGTCAGTCCCAGTGGTTGCTTAAGTTGAAGTTAAATTCCTTTTTATGTATTTCTAATAAATGATACTTTGGGCTTGGGTTGATTCAAGTTTTGTTTTGGAATGCAGGCATTTTATGAACAGAGCATTCTGATTCGAGTACTGATACAAAAAGAGTAACTATTTTAATTTAATAACTGGGCTTTATACTTAATTCATCTTTGCGCCTAAATTTTGATTGATGATATATCAAAAAAAAGCCTCACATCAGGTCATGTAAATTAATTTTTTACTGCTTGTGAGAACTGCGGGCTAGTATTGACAAAATCTACTCGTTTTTAACTTGTGACAAATGGATACAGACTGGTTTTCAAATTTTCGGACAAGTCTATTCATTATTGGATGGGGTAGCCCTACCAGCTATGAGTTCCATTTGATTTGTAGGGATTATAACAGTGAAGACTGTACCTATATTTACTTGACTGCATACCTTAATTTCACCGCCATGCAGGTCAATGCATTTTTTGACAATTGAAAGCCCTAAACCTGTTCCGGGAATATTCCCTACATTCTTAGCCCGATGAAAGGGCTTAAACAAGTGGTCTCGATCGTCATCGGGAATCCCAATACCTCGATCTTGAATTTTGAAGATCGTTTCTTCATTTTGACAAATCAGGTTGAAGTCAATTGCGCTTCCTGAAAAGGAATACTTGACAGCATTCGACAACAAGTTAGTCAAAATAGATTGGAGTAACTTTTTGTCGAGTTGAGTATAACTATTGCTGCCTGCGTTCCGTTTGTCGGTAATAAACAGCGTAATCTGATGGCTAGGGGCACTCAGTTGTATTTCTTCTACTAGATCGTGGCAAAACTGCATAACATCGATCGCAGTTGGCATGAATTCCACTTTCCCACCTTCTACGCGGTTAATCATCAACACATCGTCTAGTAGTTGGGTAATATGAGTGATAGATTTTTGGACGTGCTGAAACTGCTTTCGGCTTTGGTCTGGATTGAGGCGGTGTCCGTAGTCTTCTAAGATGCCGATGGAAGATGACACGATCGCCAATGGCGTGCGGAACTCGTGAGAAGCCATTGAAATAAAGCGCGACTTCAATTCATTTAGTTCTCGTTCTTTCTCTAGTGCTTTACGCACTTCGGCTTCTGCTTGTTTTCGCTCGGTGATATCTCGACAGGTGATCACAATGCCCGCTACATTTGGCTCATCTAGGAGGTTTTTCGCGATCGCCTCAAAATCATGCCAAGAACCATCCGCATGATGCAAACGAAATTCTACTGTTGTTTTTTGAGATGGATTATCAATGGCTCGATACAGCAGCGCTGACGCAGAAAGGCCATCGTCTGGGTGGACTAACTCAGGAAGATTTTTAGCAATCCAATCTTCTGGCTGATGTCCTAGAATATGCATCAAAGAAGGGCTAACATAAACAACCCGTCCACTTGATTCTAAGGTAGCGATGATATTCGATGCATTTTGGAGCAACGAGCGAAATCGCTCTTCACTTTGCTGCAATATCTCGGCTTTAGCCAGTTTAATCTCGGTTTTAATTAGTTGAGATTGTGCCTGCTGCAACTGTTTGAGAGCTTGTTCTAGCTCCTGGTTTGCTGCTTCTAACTGAGCTGGACTCGATAACGCTAGCGCCTTAGGAATCAGAGGAATGAGTTCCAAAGCTGTATACATTGAAACAAGGGCTGTCAAGGCTTTGACTACACCTGACAGCCAGTAAGTTGGATACCATAATGTCCAGATATCCATCAGATGTCCGGTGCCACAGGCAATAATGAAAGCACCAAACATCAGAAATATCCAGTTAAACGGAATATCGCGTCGTTTGGAGACAAAGTAGACGAGCAAGCAGGGAATAGAGAAGTAGGACAATGCAATCACACTATCAGAAAGCACGTGCAGCCACACCAATCCTGGTTTCCAGAGATAGCAATGTCCGTGTGGAATAAAACTGTTTGAATTTAAAAGAGGATGGAGTAAATCTAGCATCTTGAAGCCTCTTCTCAAGTCCTTCAATATGATTCAATTTGTATCTGGCCGATCTTCTTGAGAAGTGAGTGGCATTGGCAATGCAATCCGAACAATAGTCTGTTCGCCAGTTATGCTTTCGATTGTCAACTCTCCTCCATACAATTCAATTAAGCGTTTTGAAGTAACTAGCCCTAACCCAGCACCATTGTGTTCGTACAACTTATGATGAAACTGTATATAAGCACCCACATTCTTAATTTGCTCAGAGGTCATGCCACGACCGCGGTCGATTATATAGAGCGAATAAAGGTTATTGCTTGGAAGGCCAACGACACTGACTTTAGAACCTGACAGAGAAAATTTGAAAGCATTGTTAATCAATTCTTTCATAACTTTCTTGAGACTAGTAGGTGAAATCTGTACGGCTGCATCTTGTAGATCGATCTCTAAATCTAATGTTCGCTGTGCATTCTGGGCTTCCTGATATGCAGTCTCTTCAACTATCATTTTGAGAGAGGTCTTAGGGGCATATTCTCGGAAACTAGCAACTTTTTCTGCATCAGATAGGGTTACTTCGAGTTTGGCGTAGAGCAAAAAGTTTTGAGTCAAGCCATAAAGCTGCTTGCCGGATGTATAAACTGCCTCGATCATTTCTAATTTCTCAGTATCTGACGTACATTCCCAGTCTTCGATTAATAACTGTGGTAATGCAATAATAGTTTGCAATGGCGTATGCAGTTCGTGGGGTAATGACACCGTAATCGTGTTACACAACTGCTGAAATTTTATTTGGTTCTTTTGAGCAATCATCGTTTGCTTTTTGAACTGAACCTCAATTGCTCGTCGCAGTTCAGAAGGAGTGAAGGGTTTGGTGAGATAGTCATCCGCACCTAGTTCCATTCCGTATCGCAAATCAGTTCGATCGGCTTTAGCGGTGAGAAAAATCACAGGGATAGTGGCCATTTTCGGGTCTTGACGGAGCGATTGGACAAACTCGTAGCCATTTAATTCCGGCATCATCACATCGCAAATAATCAAATCTGGCATCTCTTCTTTGGCCTTTTGCAAGCCAATCAAGCCATTCTCAGCCGTAGTTCGATAAAACCCTTCAAACCCTAAAATTGAGGCAATATTCTCGCGGACTTGAGGTTCATCTTCGACAACTAAAATCTTTTTGAGAGTAGATTGCATGATGATTTTTCCTTATGCTGCTAAAGCAAGATGTTTAAATGAAGCTACTACTGATTTTTCGTAATTTGCTGATTGGATTTGTTTCCCCTTTAAGGGACTTCCAAGTAAAAAAATATTCCATAGCAGAGGGACAAGGAAGACAAGGGGGACAAGGGGGACAAGGAAGAAAATAAGTCTAGTTGAGTAGACAAATTGGATAATTTATTTTTTGGAGTTCTTTAATTCGGAATGCAAGCCAGAGCGCGATGATGGAAGCACATAAGGCAAAAAGAATCGAGGCAATAATAAAAAGCAAATTATAGTCAGCCGTTCCCTCAAGTTTCATAGCTGACATACCGTTGTAGTGCATTGCGCCAACTCCACTTCCTAGTAAAATTCCCCCTATGACCAGATTGAAGGTTGTCTCTCGTAATAAACAATGCTCTTCCTGATGCAGCGATCGCCACCATTAGGGACAAAATAACGATAGGCAGATCGTAAAAAACTGGGACAGGGAACTGGTAAGTCAGCATAGCAATAAAGTGCATTGACCAAATTCCAATGCCCATTGCAGCCGCACCTCCAGCGAGCCAAAAAAGACGTGCCAGATTACGAGCTGCCATGATTCGTCCTGCTAGGTCGAGTGCTGTATAAGCAGCAAAGACAGCAATGCAGAATGAAAGGATCGCGAGCTGAATATCGTAGGTTGCCGTCATAATTAAACCCTGAACAATGAGAGTGGAGTTGAATTTAAAACTCTACTCTTTAACATTAGGGCTGAGAGGATTGCCCTTAAAAGAGAGTAATTCCTTAATCTCTAATGGATTTTGCCTTTGCGGTATTATTTACTTAAGTGCATCAAGAACAAATTTTTATCCGTATTGGGGGAAGTACTGGATGCTAAATACTGTTTTCGTAGAATTACTGTGAAACTTATACCAATTCGCAATTCCCTGCTTTTGGCAATGGGCTATGCTCTAAGCGCAGCTATACCGCAGGCTTTATGCAATGAAGATGGGTCAGATATGGCAAGCCTTTTGGGGTTTGAATATATTGCCTTATCTCGTTGAACCAAGAATCCTCATGCCTTTACCCGCATTTCTCACAAGTTTGACGAACTTCAGGGGCAGAGGAGCAGAGGAGCAGAGGGGCAGAGGGACACAGGAGAAAGAACTTGTACAACAACTCTCCCCTGCTCCCCTAGCTCTCTGGAGATGTGGTGAGAAATCCGGGCTTTAGGCTGAGGAGTGTCAATGAGCGAGAATTGGTATTAGCCACTTAATTTACTGACTTAGCTTTCTGGGAATTCAGTATAAGCCGAGAGACTGCTTTTGCAGAATAGGCTAGACTGAATCGTTAAACCAATCTCTAAGTAGTAAGTAAGTCAGCACAATAAAACCAAATTGTCTAAATAAAAGTAAACAAGGGTCAAACTTTTTTCCCCCTGCCCCCTGCCCCTTTTCCTCTTGTTGACCAACCCGATGTTTCTCATCTCAGTATTGTGGCTGGAAATGTTATGTTCTTGCCCCGCTCATTTCTGTTAAGGCTTGTCCTAGAAAACACGATCGCACCGCCGCCCATCACCGTTACCCCAGATGTGCTGGTGACAGAGGCGATCGCACTTTTGAACTCCAGTTCTGGCAACTTTGATCCCGGTATGGGGGCTAACGACTGCACAGGCTGTTTAGCTGTAGTCAGTGAAAACCAACTGATGGGACTGTTCAGCGAACGAGTGGTGACACGTTTGGTTGCCAGTGGGCGATCGCTTGCTGGAGTCACTTTAGCAGAGGTAATTGAACCACCAGCGATCGCCTTACGGCAATCTGAGTTAACGAATCCTGATGTTGCCCTGAGCCTTTTACAAAAACACCAGATTCAGCACTTGCCGATATTAGACGACAATGGGCAGTTACTAGGGCTGCTGACCTACGAAAGTTTATGCCGTTTGCTGCAACCTGTAGAACCCGATCGGCCAGATGAGGCATCAATCGCCGCTTTGAAACTTCAGACAGAGCGATCGCAGCTTTTAATGGCAGTCTCAACGCGGATTCGGGCTTCGCTGAGTTTGGCGGAAATACTCAATGCCACGGTGTCTGAAGTGCGGCAGTTTTTGGGCTGCGATCGCGTGTCGATCTATCACTTTTTGGAAAATGGGCAGTTCCAGGTAGTAGCAGAGTCCCTCGCCGCCGGTCAACGCTCCTTTGTCAGTGAAGAGATTTACGATCCTTGCTTTGCTCCAGATTGGACAGAACGATACGGCCAAGGACGAGTGCGAGTAGTTTCCGATATCTATACGGCAGGGATGACCCCCTGCCATGTTGAGTTATTGGAGCATTTGCAGATTAGAGCCAAAATTCTAGTGCCGGCGATCGTTAACAACCAATTTTGGGGACTGGTTAGCGCCAGTGAATCGGCTGTGCCGCGTGATTGGCAACCGGCTGAGGTCACATTTTTAGAACAACTTGGCATTCAGGTGGCGATCGCCATTCAACACAGCGAAACGGCGGCCCGATTCCAGCAACAAGGGCAAGAGCTTACCGCATTGCTAGATCGTTCCCCTGACGTGATTTTTCGGCTCAATCGAGACTTACACTACCTCTATCTCAACGCCGCTGTTGAGGTCGAATTGGGCTACGCGCCAGAAGCGCTGATTGGTCAACCACTGCTCGCTGCCACCCTTGCCCCAGAACATCTTGCTGAGTGGCAAACTCTCACTCAACAAGTAGCAGCAACCAGGCAAGAACAAACGATTGAATATCAACTTCGCCTTCAATCGCGCTCCATCTGGTTTCAAACCCGTGTCGTTCCAGAATATAACATGGATGGAACCGTCACGTCGTTTTTGTGCGTGGCGCGCAATATCACCCAAAAGAAGCAAGCTGAAGCTAGACAAGCCGCCTATATCAACGTCTTGCTAGAGTGGCAAAACCGCCATCATGCTGCCCAGCTAGCCACTAAACAAGTGCTGTATGAATGGGATACATCCTCCAATCGCATGATGTGGGGCATCAATGCCGAGCAGGTGTTTGGCTATAACGCCTCTGAAATGCCCCAGACATCAGCCGATTGGTTTGCCAGCATTCATCCAGAGGATGAGAAACGGGTGCAAACGGCCGTCGCAGAGTATTTTGAACATCAGGGACATCTCTACTTGCAATATCGGTGGCAACATCAGGCTGGGCATTATATCTGGATTGAAACTCAGGCACAGTTTTTTGCAGATGCTAACGGCAACTTAACTCAGATTATCGGGTATGTCACTGATATTAACGAGAAAAAAAGGTTAGAAGCCGAACGCACGCAGCTAGAAACTGCCCTCAGAGAAAGCGAAGCCCAACTCCGACAAATTTTTGACAATAGTCAGGATGTGTTTTTTCTCAAATCCCTCGATAGTAAGCAGATGATTTATACCAGCCCAGCCTGGGAATATCTTTACCAAACGCCGTTGCAGCAAACCTATGACAATCCTCAATCTTGGCTCGATTTTATTCATCCAGACGATCGCGATGGCGTAGTCACGTTTAACCAGCAAGCTTGTCAAGGGAAAGAGGTTTGCTCCTTTGCCTATCGGATTATCCGTCCCGATAACTCCATTCGCTGGCTCTGGAACCGCAGCTTTCCGATTCGCAACGAAGCCGGAGAGATTTACCGTCTTGCTGGGGCCAACATCGATATTACTGAGCAAAAAAAACTGGAACTGGAATTAAGCGTAGTCAAAGAACGCTATCAACTCGCCATTCGGGGTATCGGCGAAGGAGTGTGGGATTGGGATCTTGTCAGCGATCGCGTCATTGCCAGCGATCGCTATTGGGAAATTTTAGGCTACCCATCCCCAGCCAAAAACGCCTGGAAGTTTGCCGATGAGATGCTTAGGGAAGAGATCCATCCCGACGATCGCGATCTGATGCAATTAACCCTAAAAGGCCACCTAGAAGACCATTTGCCCTATGAAGTAGAATTTCGCAGACGTAAGCAATCAGGTGAGTATATTTGGTGTCGTTCTCGTGGAGAGGCAATCCGGGATCAAACTGGCAAGCCGATTCGCATGGTGGGAGCGATCGCAGATATCACAGAACGGAAAGTAATGGCAACTGCTCTACAAGCTAGTGAAGAAACCTTACGCCTGGTGGTCAATACAGTTCCGGGAGTGGTTTATACCTATTGCCGTTGTGTGGATGGAACGAAAAGTTTTCGATTTATTAGCCAAGGTATTATCAAGCTTTGCGATCGCACCCCAGAGGAAATCCTCAACGACTCCCAAGTGCTTTGGCATCTCATCGTTCCAGAGGATGCAGAGAGGATGCGGGATTTGATTGACCAATCTGCTGCAATGCTCACTCCTTGGACGGCGGAGTTTCGCCTGATAACTGCTAGCAAAGTCTTAAAATGGGTTTTTGGTCATTCCATCCCCTCCCGACAAGCAGATGGTAGCATTATTTGGCACGGCATTCTAATTGATATTAGCGATCGCAAGCACGCCGAAGCCAAACTGCGTCAACAGGAAGAATTTCTCCGTAGCATCTACACAGGAGCAGAACTGGCGATTTTTGTGATTGAGGTGAGCATAGATCAAGAATTTCGCTTCCTGGAATTCAACCCTGTGGCTGAACGATATGGCTCAGTTACCTGCGAAGAAATTCAGGGTAAAACGCCAGAGGAAGCATTTGGTGAGGCGGTCGGTTCAGCAATCCGGCAAAAGTATGTCCTATGTCTAAAATCGGGTCAGAAGATCAGCTATGAAGAATATATTTCTTTTCCAGGGGGTTCAATTTGGGCGCTCACCAACCTATTTCCAATCCGGAGCGAAGCGGGAAATATCCATCGCATCATTGGTACAGCTATTAATATCAACGATCGCAAACAGGCTGAAGCCGCTCTGCGAACGAGTGAACAAACCTTAAGTCAGGTCATGAATACCGTGCCTGGAGCGGTTTTTAAATATCGGCGGTCGGCGGATGCGGCAGATGGTTTTGTATTTATCAGCCAGGGCATTGTCGATCTGTATGAGCATACACCGGAGGAAATCCTCAACAATGGACGAATCGCCTGGGATATCGTCCTACCCGAAGATATGGAGCAGATGAGTGCTTCGAGAGACCGAGCGGCAGCAACCCTCGATCCGTGGGAAATGGAGTTTCGCATCCGAACTGCCAGCGGTGTCTTGAAGTGGATTTTAGGACATTCTATCCCCTCCCAAGAAGAGGATGGCAGTATTGTCTGGTGTGGCATTTTCACCGATATTAGCGATCGCAAACAAGCCGAGCTAGAACGCCAGCGCAGCGAAGCTCTGCTTCAGGCATTGATCGCAGCATCTCCAGTTGGGCTAACCCTGTTCGATCGGGAACTGCGCTACCTCTATGGCAACGAGGCATTAGCCAAAATCAACGACCTGCCATTAAGTGAGCATTTGGGACACACCTTATGGGAAGTTTTTCCGGAAATGGCATCTCAGTTTGCTCCCATGCTGCTCCAGGTTATAGAAACCCAAGTGCCAGTTCTGAATCTGGAGTTTAGCGGTGAGGTCAGGCCGGGTGTATTTCGCAGCGCCATCTCCAATCACTATCCCGTTTGTTTACCCAATGGGGAAGTAATCGGCGTTGGCGTATCCGTGATGGATATAACCGAACTTGTCCAGGCACAACAAAAACTGAGGGAAAGTGAAGCCCGGTTCCGTACCCTAGCAGACAACATTTCTCAGTTTGCCTGGATAACTGACGAACATGGCTGGATTGAATGGTATAATCAGCGCTGGTTTGACTACACAGGCACCACACTGGCAAAAATGCAGGGCTGGGGATGGCAGCAGGTACATCACCCCGATCATGTCGATCGGGTAGTGAAGAAAATTAGCCACTGCTTTGAAACAGGCGAAATCTGGGAAGATACCTTTCCCTTGCGCGGTCGAGATGGGCAGTACCGCTGGTTTCTCTCTCGTGCTATTCCCATCCGAGATCAACAGGGTAGGGTGTTGCGCTGGTTTGGCACCAATACAGACATCACCGAACAAAAACAAACCGAAATTGCTCTGCAAACAAGTGAGCAAATACTGCGTCAACTTACTAATATGGTGCCTGGAGCCGTCTATAAATATCAGCGCTTGCCGGATGGGTCAAACAACTTGATCTTTATGAGCGAAGGTATTGTCGATTTGTATGAATATACGCCAGAGGAACTCCTCAAGGATGTGCAAATCGTGTGGGATATTATTTTCCCAGAAGATATAGAAAAAATCGGCGCTTCCATCGATCGATCGGCTGCAACGCTCGAAGCATGGGAGATGGAGTTTCGCATCAGAACTCCTAGCGGCATCTTGAAGTGGATTTCCGGACATTCTATTCCCTCTCAGGAAGAAGATGGCAGTATTATTTGGTTTGGTATACTTACGGATATTAGCGATCGCAAACAAGCCGAGCTAGCGCTTCAAGCAAGCGAACGGCGTTATCTAAACTTGGCTGAACTATCACCAGTTGGCATTTTCCACACCGATCCGAGCGGAGACTGTAAATATGTTAATTCCCGCTGGTGTCAACTAGCAGGGCTATCCTTCAACGAGGCAATGGACATGGGGTGGAAACGAGCATTGCACCCCGAAGACCGCGATTGGGTCTTTCTCAACTGGCAGAGAGCTACCCAATCGCAGACTCCCTTTTTAATGGAGTGTCGCTTTCAGAGACCAGATGGAAAGGTGCATTGGCTGATCTGTCTGGCGATTGTTGAAACTGATACCTCTGGCAACGTAATTGGCTATATAGGAACTATCACTGACATCACTGAGCGCAAATACTCTGAACAAGCTCTGCGAGAAAGCGAACAACGCTACCGCGACCTGGCAGAAGCAATGCCCCAGATGGTCTGGTTGACAGATGAAACAGGTGCCGTTAACTACTTTAACCAACGCTGGTATGACTACACGGGACAAAGTCAAACTGAGGCAATGGGATTGGGGGGAGCAGCAGCGATTCATCCCGATGAGCGCGATCGCACCCTCCAGGAATGGGAAGAAGCGATCGCCACTGGCAGTTTATTTGAGAGCGAATATCGCGTCCGTCACCATCAAGGACTATACCGCTGGTTTCTGGGGCGGGGAATACCAATCCGAAACCAATCAAGAGAAATTACAGGCTGGGTAGGCACAGTTACTGATATCGATGACTTTAAACGCACACAAATGGCACGCAAACAAGCCGAGCTGGCTTTGCAAGCTTCAGAGGCAAAACTGAATGATGTGTTGAACAGTGCAGGTGCGTCAATTGGGCATTTTCGATATTATCCAAATGGTTTTTGGGAAACTGATTATCACTCTAAGGGATGCGAACGAGTGTTTGGCTATCGACCAGAGGAATTTCTGGCGGAAGTTTGGTTATCAAACATTGTCCCAGAAGATTGGGCAGTCATACAGGAGCGGATGCAGGCGGCGATTAAAGCCGAGAGAGAAACCACACTTGAGTATCGTTTTTATCATCCAGATGGCTCGACTCGATGGATTTTAGATACACTGACATCTCGTTGGAATGAGAGCAATCACTGCTGGTTTGTAACGGCAATTGGTACAGATGACAGCGATCGCAAACACGCAGAACTGGAACTACAAAAGCTTAACCAGGAGCTAGAAGCCAGAATTGCTCGCCGCACAGCAGCATTGAGTGAAAGTGAGGTGCGTTATCGGTCTTTGTTTGAACAGGCAGCTGTCGGCATTAGCCAATCTCACCCATCAGGACGTTATATCCAAGTCAATCAACGCTTTTGTCAACTGACTGGCTATACTCAATCTGAGCTACTGGATATGTCTTGGCAAGACTTGATCCATCTAGAAGATTTAGAAGTAATCCAAGGTGAGTTGGCTCATTTACATCACGGTGAGTTGGCATCAATAACCCTTGAAATCCGCTATATCCGCAAAGATCGTCGGCTACAATGGGTTAGTCTTACAGTATCGATGCTGTATAATGCTGCGGGTACACTCATTGGTGACTTGGCGGTGGTGGAAGACATTAGCGATCGCAAGCATATTGAGCAACAACTGCAAAACAGCGAAAAGCGCCTCAAAAAAATCATTTCTAAGACAGTTGATGGCATCCTGATTCTAAATTCCCAAGGACAGATTCTTTTCAGCAATCCGGCTGCCGATCGAATTTTCAATTGCCAAAAGGCAGACTACCAGGGTGCAGATTTAGGAATTTCCATCACGCTCCAAAAGACGTTTGAACTGGAGATTCCGCATCCCACTGGCAGGGTGACTACAGTTGAAGTGCGCGTTGAGGAAATTACCTGGCAGGATCGTAAAGCCTTTCTAGCCGCGATCCGAGATATTAGCCACCGCAAGCAAACTGAGATCGATCTGCAAGCAAGCGAGCTTTCCTATCGCACCCTGGCTGAAAACCTACCGGGAATTGTCTACAAGCTGTATCCCGATCGACATAATACATTTGTCTTTTTTAACGATCGCTTAACGACATTATTCCAGCTTGACCCGATAGATATCGCCAATCAAGGCACTCTCTGCCCAGTCAACTCGCTGATTGTACCAGAAGACCGCGATCGCGTTATCGAAGTAATTCAAGCCGCGATCGCCAATCAACAGCCCTTTCAGGTCGAATATTGCATTTACATCCCCGCAACCCAAGAAAAGCGATATTTGCTCGAACAAGGCAGCACCGTAACTGACGACATTGGACAAGCACTGCATATCGTTGGCATTATTTTTGATGTCACCCAAATCAAACAGACTGAGGAACAACTTCGGAAAATTAACGAACGACTGACCATTGCCAATGCAGAACTAGCCCGTGCGACTCGCCTCAAAGACGAATTTCTGGCGAATATGAGCCACGAACTTCGTACCCCCCTCAACTCCATCCTGGGACTGTCTGAAGTCTTGGAAGAAAGAACATACGGGGATTTAACCGAGCAACAACACCATACCTTAACCACAATTCAAACCAATGGGCAACATTTATTAGAACTAATTAATGACATTCTCGATCTAGCCAAAATCGAATCCGGTAAGCTAGACCTACAAATAACACCCGTTTCAGTGGAGCAACTTTGTCGCAGCACAATTCCTTTTATCCAACAGCAAACCTTCAAAAAGCAAATTAGTTTTACCCTCGAACTGTCTCCCAATCTGCCTGACATTGAGTTAGACGAACGACTGATACGCCAGGTATTAATCAACCTGCTGACCAATGCCATCAAGTTTACACCCAATGGTGGTGCTGTCATCCTCAAAGTGCAAGGCAATGCAGCCGAACAAACAGTGAGCTTCAGCGCCATCGATACGGGCATTGGCATTGCTCCAGAAAACATTGACAAATTGTTTCAGCCCTTTGTTCAAATCGATAGCAGCTTATCTCGGCGTTATGCTGGTACGGGGTTAGGTTTAGCCTTAGTCCGGCGGATTATCGAGCTACACAAAGGCTCCGTGAAAGTTCGCAGCACCGTCGGTCAAGGCAGCGAATTTATAGTGATGCTTCCCTGGAAACAGGTCAATCAGCCTAACTCAGATAAGCCTGTCCATTGCACCACTGCTATTGCCGAAATTGCTTCACCCTTCTTACCTGTAGAAACAAAAAATACAGCAGAGAATGTAGTAAAGAAACCTGTTGTTCTCTTGGTAGACGATAACCTCGATAACATTGAGACGCTACAAGCTTATTTAGAATTGAAAGGGTTTAACATTGTGGTTGCCCACAATGGTTTGCAAGCGATTCATCTCACCCAAATGCAGTCTTTCAACTTGATTTTGATGGATATTCAAATGCCAGATATGAATGGACTAGAAGCGATTCGCCAAATTCGATCGCAGGAGCAATACAAGCACACTCCCATTTTGGCGGTAACGGCTTTAGCCATGTCGGGGGATAAAGAAAAGTGTTTAGCCGTTGGAGCGAATGATTATTTGACCAAACCCATCAGTCCCATCCATCTCGTCAACACGATGAAGAAATATCTCCAGTTGTGCTAACTGAATATGTCTGGTACGTGATATCATGTCCGGCTAATCAGTTGCGTCTATTAAAGTTATTTTGAAGGCTAGTACAGCACGGCGTAAATAAAGCAACCATTAGTAACAGACAAAAAGCTTACAATAAGAGCTTTTGCGCCTTCTGCCCTCTGCCTCTGTACTTCTGCCTTCATTTACTAAGAGTATAATCAATTTGGCTCAGTCTGGTTTACGCTTTGGGGTTGTTCGTGCATGAGTGAATTTGAAATAGTGAATCAAGAACTGACGATTCTATTAGTGGATGACGAACCCGATAATTTTGAAGTTATCAGCGGCATTCTATACAATTGTGGCTATCGTTTGGGATATGCATCGAGTGGTGTTAGTGCCTTAGAACGGCTACAAAGAAGTCAGCCAGATTTGATTTTGCTTGATGTGATGATGCCAGGATTAAATGGCATTGAGCTGTGCCGTCGCATCAAGACTAATCCAAATTGGAAGCATATTCCGGTCGTTATAGTCACTGCATTGAATGGGAAAGAAGATTTAGCCCGTTGCCTCGAAGCTGGCGCAGATGATTTTCTCAGTAAGCCTGTAAGTGCATTAGAGTTACGCGCCAGAATTCGCTCGATGCTCCGCATTAAGCAACAGTATGATGCCCTCAAAGCTTCTCTACAAATGCGATCGGACATGGCAAATATGATTGTACACGATTTGCGTAATCCTCTGACTAACATTGTTTTGTCTTGTGAAATACTCAGCCGAGCGAATTTGCCAGAGCAATGTCAAATTCGGATCGATCGCATAAAAATAGCGGAACAACAGTTGCGATCGCTAACCGAAAGCCTACTGCTCATGGCAAAACTAGAGTCAGGAAAAATGCTCGTGAATCTGGAGACAATCGAGCTGAATCGCCTGATTGATAGTTGTATCAGCGATATACAGGCGATCGCCAATCAAAAAATGATTCAGATAATTTCCCACCTCCCAGAACCCGAAAGACCGATTTACGCCGATAAGCTCGTGATGCGTCGAGTTTTAGACAATTTATTATCAAATGCAATTAAATTTTCTCCGTCTAAAAGTCCAGTTACGGTGCAAGTCAATTATTTAGACGAGCTGACAACCCAGATTCTAGTGATTGATATGGGTGTTGGAATCAGTGACGAACTCAAGCAAAAAGTCTTTGAAAAGTATGAAATTGGGACTCTGATGAAAAACATTGAGCAAGTTGGTTTGGGCTTGGCATTTTGTCAGATGGCGATCGAAGCTCATGGCGGCAAAATCTCAGTAAAAGATAATCAGCCTCAAGGGTCAGTCATTTTAATAGAAATCAGCAGTCTCTTTCCAGGAGCAAAACACGCTTATTTCTGAAACAGGGCGATCGCTCGGTTGAAGGTTAGAGCTTGAACAATAAGGAATAATCAGAAGTTTTGCCGTACAAAATAATACGTTATCAAGAGAAAAATGGCTATACTTTCTTCAAAGCTAGGTGATATGAGATATTGCTAGTAGTCATACGAATTTGCAATTCAAAAATCCTTACTTGATAAGAGTTTCCAGTTTTGGATCTGTTTCAGGATTTTAGTGAATTGGTATCACAGAAGTTTCTTGTCAACAACTCTGGTTGTATAAAAATAAAAAGCATAGCGTTGATAACCGTATTGTAAGTTTAAGTCAACCATATACGTCCGAATGGCACTAAGAAAAGCGGGGAAAATCGTGGAATGTGCTGCAAAACTGTCTGCTAGTTGCTTTGATGAATATGTATTTTTTAGACTATATTTAGACTATATTAGTTAAGATAACTTTAATGAATAAAGAAACTTGAAAACACTTTTTAGTCACCTTGAAAAACTATACTAGTACACTAAGGTATAAATATAGACACCCTTTCAAAAGCCCAAAATAAAGGCTTTTTGACTTTTGATCCTTCGACTACCCTCAAGGTCAACTTTTGACTTCCAACGTAGCGGTACTAGTTATTGTCCAGAATCCGTTGATGTTGACAAAAATTATCGCACCAGAGAAAATTCAGTTTATGAAAACAAGGAGATATTAGAAGTACTGGTTCACCTTTGAGCAGACTCCAGAAGACTGTAGTAACGAAAAAAAGAAGCAAATTTTAGAATTCCAAATATTGGTTTTCAAACTGGCGACATTGTTAAAGCCATAGTTAATAGTGGCAAGAAAATAAGCATCTATGCCGGACGTTTGCTTTGTCGAAAATCTGGAAGCTTTGATATTTCAACTAAAAACGGTCGTGTTGCGGGAATCAGTCACAAATACTGTTTAGCAATTCATAAACTGGATACAGTTATGCGTTTTAAGACGGCGTTTGTTGACTTTTTTATTATGTTTTCAGTAAGCCCTAAATATTATGGATAATCCAAAAATTCTGGTTGTAGAAGACGAAGTTCTGATTGCGAGAGAATTAGAAACCAATTTAATGAGTCTGGGCTACACCATAGTCGGAATTGCAGGGAATGGAGCAGAGGCGATTGCCAAGGCGGCAGAACTTCAGCCTAACTTGATTTTGATGGATATTATGTTACCGGGAGAAATCGACGGTATTGAGGCGGTAGAGCGCATTCATCAGACTGCTCCAATTCCGGCGATCTATATCTCTGCCTACGATGATGAAACTATTTTGGAACGGGCAAAAGCAACCCACCCCCTTGCTTATCTGATCAAACCCTTCAACGAGCGCGTCCTGAGAACAACTATTGAGATTGCGTTGGCATTGCACACAGCTGAATCCGAGATCGGAAAAGCGATCGAGATAGCTCAAAGGCAAACCAAGGCTGAAAGCCAACCCAAGCAACAGCAATTAAATCCTTTGTTTCAAAACTATTTGGGCATGGTAGTGCATGAAATAGGCAACTCTATCAGTGTGATTCAGGTCAGTGCCGAACTATTGAATGAATTTGAGGCTCCACCCTTGGTAAAGCAGCGTGCCATTGAGCGTATTCAGAATGCGGCGCTCCGTATGAACTGGTTACGCGAGGATTTACTGGTTCTGGTGCAAACCGGAACAAATCAGTATCAGCTGCAACTGACTGAGATTGAGTTGTTGAGTACGGCTCAACAATTAATCGAAATAGTGACAGTACAACAACGGCAAGATCGATTGCGGCTGCTGAGTCAGCAAGAGACGCTTGTTGCCTTCATGGATGAACGATTGCTGAATTATCTGTTAAAGAATTTGTTGTTAAATGCTCTGAAATATTCGCCTGAAGATACGTCGATTTTACTCCTGCTCGATCGGCAAGCAGATCGAGTTGAAATTGAAGTTCGAGATCGAGGTATTGGGATTCCAGCCGATTATTATCCTAATATTTTTCAGCCGTTTCACCGAGGCAGTAATGTAGCTGATATTCCAGGCACGGGCTTGGGTTTAGCAATTGTGAAGCGCTGTGTTGATTTGTTGCGGGGAGACATTACTTTCGACAGCGAAGTTGGTAAAGGTACAACGTTTAGGGTAACTTTGCCTGTAACCAGACCGTCGAGTGAACAAAAAATCTCTGTTGATACTGGCGTTCGGTAAATTTGAGTTCAAAGCGCGTTCCTGGTTGGCAACTAAATTGGCTAACTTCTTTTAATTAGTTACGAGAAGCCGTATGGAAACAGTTAGATAAATTAACTGCTCAATTTAAATCTATTGCTGGCTGGAATTTTATTTTGGAAGCGTTATTTGTATCAGGCTTTTCGTGAAATGGTATAAGTCCAATGATTATTGTTTTGTTTGGAAGTCCGCCGTTTGCGGAATTGGCTTTCTGGAGTTTAACTAAAAATCCCATTGGCGATCGCTTGCGTGGCTGCTTGGCTGGTCAACGGTTTAGAGAACAAGTAACCCTGTCCCAACTTACAATTCAATTCTTTTAATTTTTCCAGTTGAACTGAGGTTTCTATTCCTTCTGCCACGATGTTAATATCCAGGCTGTCAGCCAGGGTAATAATAGCTTTAATGACGGCATTTTGGCCATCTTCATCAATCTGGCTAGTAAAAGAGCGATCGATTTTCAGCGTTTCAATTGGGAACTGATGCAAACAGTTCAAGCAGGAGTATCCCGTGCCGAAGTCATCAATACATAACTGAATTTGCAGCGATTTCAGCGATTGGAGGACTTGACTGTTATCCTCTGTCATTTCTAACAGATAACTCTCAGTCACTTCTAATTTTAAGTACTCACCTGACAAATGGGAGTGCTGCAATATTTCTGCCAACCGTTGACTAAAGTCAATTCGATTCAATTGCAAGGCGCTGATATTGACATTCATAATCAAGTCAGCGTGTTGAGGAAACTGTTGTTGCCAACTTCGCAGTTGCTCGCAGGCTTCTTGGAGAATCCACCAGCCCAACTCCTGAATTAGCCCCTTTGCTTCCGCGATCGCAATAAACTGAATCGGTGGTATGAGTCCTTTTTCAGGATGATGCCAGCGAATCAATGCTTCAAACCCTATTAACTGATTTGTAAACAAATGAACAATCGGTTGATAATGCAAGCAAAATTCTTGCTGTTTACCCGAATATGTGCTTTTTAAAATCGCTCGTCTCAAGTCTGTTTCTAACTGTAACTGCTCGGAAAGATGGACTCGTATTGCCGGATCGAACACAGTATATCCGCTGCTTGCTGTTCTGGCATGATGCATTGCTAAAGAAGCATCTGCAAGCAGATCGATGGCGTTGCTATAGTTAAATTGGCTGTGCGTAATCCCGATACTTATGTTGTTGAATACTTCACAACTTCCTAAATCTAATGCCTGTTTCAAGCTTTGTTGATGAAATTGTTCGGCTAGCTTGGTTGCCGTCGATAGATGCTGAAGGTTTTCTAGAATAATAATAAATTCGTCACAGCCAAAATAGGCGAGGAACTGCTCAGGTGCAAGGATTTGCTCCAGTTGAGTAGCTACAGTTTGCAGCAAGCGATCGCTCATCAGTTGCCCAAAAGCATCATTGATTTCCTTAAAGTTATCTAAACCCACAAATAACACGGCATACTGAGAGGTTGTATTTGTGGGTGTCTGTTGAGTTAACCGATTAAGTTGCTCGATTAAGTACGCTTTGTTAGGTAAGTTGGTCAACGAATCCCAAAGTGCACAGTGCTGCTGCGCCTGGAATGCCGCTTCTTGCTTGGCGAGTCGGGCGGCGATCGCTGCTAATAATTCATCGACACCAAAGGGTTTCGTCAAATAATCGTCTGCACCGAGATTCATACCCTGACGAATATCTTCATGGGTGCTTTTAGCTGTTAAAAAAATAAAGGGGACTAATGCCGTATCTAGATTCTGCCTTAATGTCGATAGCACCTCGTAGCCATTTGCGCCTGACATCATCACATCGCAGAGAATTAATTCGGGATGCTGGGACTGAGCTAAAAAAATCCCTGTTTGACCGTCTTCGGCTTCCACGACCTCAAAGCCTTCTGCTTCTAAAATATCAAGAATTTCTTCGCGCAATGAAACTTCATCTTCAATGACTAATATTTTGGACATATTAAGTAAGTTGGCACAAGAAAACTAAAAATGGATTACCTTCATTGAAAGTCGCGGGAAACTCAATCGAATTGTGGGTGGAGAGGGATAGCCGCCCGCCTACTTGGGGCATTGGGCATTGAGCATTGAGGAGGCAGTGCTTTGTGCTTTGGGCGGGTTTCCGGACTTGTAGCAACTGCCGTCATTAGTGGCTCTTTTCCATGCCCCATGCCCCATCCCCCATGCCCAAAAACTTCACCCACAAAAGGATGGAGTTTTTCATTTATTAGGAGCCAAGGTAGTAGGCGGATTAGTCTCAATCGGTAGTTGAAGCGTAAACTGAGTCCAACCCGCTTTACTACTAATTTGAACTTTACCGTTCAGTCGTTTAGCCAATTTCTCAACCAGTGTTAAGCCTAGACCATTGCCGCCTTGCTGCCAGCGATCGCTCTCTGGAACTCGATAAAACGGTTGGAACAGATTGGGAATGAACTTATCGGGAATCTCTGCTTCGTTGCTAACAATAAGCATAATCATCTGACCATCTGGATTTATTGCCTCGGATGCAGTCAAATCACAACGAGCTTCTAAAACAATTTTGCCACCGGGAGCAGTGTATTTACAGGCATTGTTAAGCAGTTCGCTCAAGATGCGCTTGAAATCTGCGGCATCGATTACAGGCATTGGCAAATAAGGTGGAATGTTGCTCCAGAGAGTTTGTTGGCGTTTTCGAGCCTGGGTTTTGAATGGTTCGACGATCGCAGGAATCCAGGTTTGTAAATTCAATTTTTCGGGTTGCAAAGGACGTTCGTTTGCGCCTAAATAATGCAAATCGAGCAAGTCATCGATCAGATGAATTTCGCGGTAACACTCTTGTTGCAAGCGATCGATGTAGCGTTGCGTTTGCTCTGGGTTAACAGCTTGTTGCAAGAGTTTCAACGCCATCATTATATTAGTCGCTGGGCCTCGTAATTCCTGTGATGCAGTCCCAATAAACTCGTCTTTAAGCAAATTGGAGTGTTGAAGCTGGGTAACTTTCTGATGAATCTGGACGATTGTTGCTTGTTTAGTCAATCGACTTGTAATCGCGTTAAGCAACTCATCCATCCTAAAGGGTTTTGTCAAATAATCATCTGCGCCTAAGTCCATTCCCTGCCGAACATTTTCGCGGGTCGCTTTAGCGGTGAGGAAAATGAAAGGAATCAGTGCTGTGTCCGGATTTTGTCTCAGTCCCGATAACACTGCATACCCATCAGATCCGGGTAGCATTACATCGCAGAGGATCAGGTCAGGGAAGTTTGTTTGAGCTGAATCCAGCCCCTCTAACCCGTCTTCTGCTCCCATTACATCAAAGCCCTCAGATTCTAAGATATCGAGGATTTCTTCGCGTAATGATGGCTCATCTTCAATTACCAGGATTTTGGTCATGAATTTGCTCTACTAAAGCAATTGGCAAAGTTACTCTAATTAAAGTACCCTGATTCACTTGACTAGTAACATTGATTACACCTTGACACTCTTCCACAAATTGCTTAACAATTGCTAGCCCTATGCCCGTCCCAGGCAAATTGCCAACATTGCTACCGCGATAAAACGGAATGAATAATTTGTCCTGGTCTTCTAGGGGAATGCCAATACCCCAATCTTGAATAGAGAATCTTACATATTCGGGAGCAAAAATCAAGTCAAACATCACCTTTCCAGAGTCAAGAGAATATTTAATCGCATTGGAGAGTAAGTGGGTGAGTATGAGTTCCACCACAGTTGGATCGAGGTAAATTTGCCGACTATTGCCCTGACTTTCAAAGATAATTGGGTGTTCGCTGGTGGTTAATGTGGCAATTAATTCTTGACAGAACTTTTCTAAGTTCAACGGTACGGGGTTGAGTTTAGCTTGATGTGCCCCCGAACTGTTCATAACCAGCATATCGTTAAGCAACTCAGTCATGCGCTGTACTCCAGCAATGATGCGATTGTAGCGAATCTGGTTTTTTTCTGGAGTCCATTGATGAGCATAGCGTTTTAACGTCTCTGTTGCTACCAAAATCACACTCAGAGGTGTCCGGAATTCATGGGAAACCATCGTGATGAATTCAGACTTGAGTTGGTGCAATTCTCTTGCTTGCTGCAAAGCTTGTTGCATGGCGGCTTCTGCTCGTTTGCGATCGCTAATATCTCGGAGAATGCAGACTGTTCCTCCATACGGTAACAATGAGATTGACAGTTCTTGGTCAAAGGGTTGACTATTACATTTATAACCAACGGTTTCTCCTCGCCAAAATTTCCGTTGCTGTAGACTTTGCTCAATTTCGCCCCTCAAGCCAGCTTGTTGATTCGGGTGATAGTGAATTTTCCAATTGGTTTGTAGCAGGAGACTGGAATCTTTGTAACCGTAAATTTTGGAATATGCTTCGTTGACATACACATAGTTCCATTGGGCATCTAAAATGGCAATTCCTTCACTTGATACGGCGATCGCCACTGACTGTTGATGCATTATCTGTTGCATTCGCGATCGCTCGATGGCATAGTGAATGGAGCGAATCAGGGCATGGGTGTTAATTTGCCCTTTGACGAGATAATCTTGTGCGCCTTGCCGCACTGCTTCTAAAGCGATCGCTTCGTCTTTGAGGCTGGTGAGTACGATAATCGGCAAGGTTGGAGCTGCTGTATGGAGTTGGGCGATCGTCTCTAAACCATGAGCATCGGGCAGGGACAGATCGGACAAAATCACATTAAAACTGTGGCAACGCAGTTTTTCGAGGGCTATTCTCAGTTTTTCTACGACTGTCACCTTCCAACTAGTTCGATCTGTGTTTTCCAGAAATTCTTGTAATATATCTGCATCTTCTAGGCTATCTTCAATTAATAGAATTTGTAGAGAATCATTCTTCGTCATGAGTTTTGCCCATAGTGATGCCAAAACCTATCTTAAAAGAGATATCCCCAAAATAGTAACATTCTGCCATAGAAGAACTTTCAAGAGCTTTTTTGACAAAAATAGATAGTGACATATTGAATTATATTGAATACAATACTAAAGCAACAAAACGTTTAATTATTTTGAAGTACGAACAGTTACAACAATTAATCCAAAATGCAGAACAATTGCACCAGGCAGGAAAAACGAAAGTTATTACAATCTAAAAAAGATAGAATAATCCTAAATACTACTAGCAAAAATATTCACGTTTTTACTAGATTAAAATTAATATATAGCTTCATTTTTCGTTTGATAAACCAACCCTCAATCCCTAATCCCCAATCCCCGGTCCCTTTTACAGAATTGGATCTATAGCGATACTTGCGGCGGTCGTAGCCATTGCTTCTTTCTCATGTAAGTAGAAAACAGTAATAATCGAAATCTGATACTAACTTAATAAGCTATTCTTAATACGATTATTTAAGAGTTTATTAACAAAATGCGTTAGCCCTAATCAGTACCTTAGCCAATTTACGAGGATGATTTGATGTCCAAACTCCCATTTCTCCGAAACTGGGCAAAAACAATAAGTCCTAAAAATTCCTTTCAGGTTTCCCGCAAGGTATTTTTTAGCGTATTGCCCAGTACATAAAGGTTCTGACAGTTCAAGCTACCTTTTCAGCTAAAAGCTTATATATGGGTCATTTTGCCAGTTTTTGCCAAAATTTTTGTAGGCTCTTATTTTGGCAAAGGTATTGCTTAATACAAGGGCTTTGAATGCACCAGAGGTTATCTAAAGCCTACTATACAACTTTGGGAAACTTAACAGCCGCCAGCCAAAAAAATTCAATCGAACGAATCACCTTAGCAAATTCTTCTAGACCGACAGGTTTGGTTACATAACAATTGACGTTGAGTGCGTAAGTTCGCAAAATATCTTCATCAGCCGCAGAGGTTGTTAAAACCACAACCGGGATCAACTTCAGATCGGGATCGGTTTTCAGTTCCGCTAAAACTTCTCGACCATCTTTTCTCGGGAGATTCAAATCCAGTAAAATCAAATCTGGACGAGGTACATTGGCATAATCGTCCTGCCGCCGCAAAAATTTTAGGGCTTCAACACCATCCTCCACCACATGAATTCGGTTGAGAACTTTAGCATCGCCCAGGATTTCAATCGTTAAATCGGCATCTTCCGGTGAATCTTCGACTAAAAGGATTTCAATAGGTTCAATCGGGTGAGAGTCTTTGCTCATTGGGAGTTTTCTTTTTTTATGGGAATTGTAAACCAGAAAACAGATCCTTTCCCTACCTCTGATTCCATCCAGATATTTCCGTGGTGACGCTCAACAATTTTCTTACAAATGGCTAAACCCAGTCCTGTGCCAGAATATTGGCGACGGGTATGTAAGCGCTGAAAGATGATGAAGATACGCTGTGCATATTGCGCTTCAATCCCAATCCCATTATCCTGCACTGCAAATAGCCATTTGTTATCTTTTTGGGTTGCACTGATGTGAATTTGAGGTGGCTGTTCTTGACGATATTTAATCGCGTTGCTGATTAAGTTTTGTAATAAACGGCTAAATTGCTCTTTGTCGGCTTCGATCGTTGGGAGGCGATCGCGCGTGATGGTGGCGTGGCTTTCAGCGATCGCAACATGGAGTGTCTGAATCACTTGGTCAACTATCCGATCGCAATCGGTTGAAACTAATCGAAAATCGCAACGACCGACTCTGGAATATGATAGTAAGTCTTCAATTAGTGCTTGCATTCGAGTCGCAGCATTGACAATATAAGTGATGTATTTATTGGCTTTCTCATCTAACTGTTTTTGATATTTCTCTGCCAGTAGTTCGGTATAGCTGACAATGACCCGCAAGGGTTCCTGTAGGTCATGGGAAGCAACATAGGCAAACTGCTCTAACTCTTGATTAGATCGTTGCAGTTCGTTTTCGGTTTGCTGGCGCTGTTCCACTTCATTTTGTAGTTGCCGAATCGTTTTCGTTAGCTCTTCTGTGCGTTGAGCCACTCTTATTTCCAGTGCTTGATTGAGTTGTTCAAGGGTCTGATTTGCAATTTCTAGTTGAGCCGGACTGGGTAATGTTAAAGCTTTAGGAGTTAACAAAATCAGCGTCAGTGCTGCATGGAGAGAGACGATCGCTGTCACTGCTTTCATTCCTCCTGTCAGCCAGTATACTGGATGCCACAGCGTCCAGATTTCTAGCAGATGAGTGGTTCCACAACAAACAATGAAGGCTCCAAATAGCCAAAAAGCCCCACGAAAAGGGATATCTGAGCGTTTATAAGACAAGTAAATCAGAAAGATGGGAATGGAATAGTAAGCCAGGGCAATTAACGCATCTGACATTCCATGCAACCAAACTAACCTTGGCTGCCAAAGGTAGCAATGTCCATGCGGTATATAGTCGGATGAAAAAAATGCTTGTAAAAATGCTTTCATCTTTTTAGCTATTAGCGAATGGTTATGTGTGTAGGACTTACGCAAAAAACCTCTCTAAGTCTTATTACCAACGAAGTTCCAATACCTGCGCCAAGCCGCAAAGCGTCTACAGCAAAAGCAGCCGCTCCGGCTTCTCTGTGTTTTCTGCATCCTTTGAGATTTAATTTTACATTACCTGTGCGTAAGTCCTGGTGTGGTCTAAGAGTAAAGGAGGACTAAGAATACTCATAAATAACCATAATCTTATTTCATTAGACTCATAGGCACTGCGGCTTAACAATTAAAATGTGTAAATAATTACTTATAAAATTGCTAAAATTGCGGTTTATGCTGAAATAAATAATAGCACCCTGAGAAAATTACTGAGATTGGGATGGGTAAGTTCAGTAAAAGCGTAAAACTACAGATCGCACCCTTGTTTAAGGTGATTGGTTGCTAAAAAGATTACTGAGTTCGGGATGAGTAAGTTCATGAAACCCGTAGAGCTACGAATTACGAAGTTTCTTAGGGTCATTAAATTAGAGAAACGAGTGTGACTGAAAAGAAAGTAGAAAAGTAGAAAGGTTGAGAGCAAAAGTTCATTCAATCAAAAACATAGTGTGGATAAATCCATACAAGGGAAATACCTGAACTATGGATTTTCTAAACCTATTTGCGATCGCACTCAATTTATCTTTTGCATCAGCCATCTTTGGAACGCCATTAAACACGCATTCAATTATAGCCAAAACAAAACAGCTAAATAGGGCTAACAAACAAGGTGTAAGCTTTGCTAAATAAGGCTTTTGAATTATTCAAAAGTAAAACTAACAAAAGTTTTGAAGATAAAAACAAACTTCTATGAATCCTAAATTTATGTTGGACACAATACCTACTGCGATCGCTACTAAAAACCTCGATTGGAAAATTTCTGCTAATCGCCTAGTTATCATTGACTCCAAGGTAGAGAACTACGAAACATTAGTAGCAGGTGTTTTACCGAATACTTGTGTTGTAGTTCTAGATAACGATAGAGATGGCATTGAGCAAATTAATCAAGTACTAGCATCCTATCAAGAAGTTAACAGCCTGCATATTGTTTCTCACGGCGCACCAGGACGAGTCTATTTAGGGAATAGTCAACTCAGCAACGAAACACTCAATCGCTATGCAGAGGACGTGCAAAGTTGGTCAAGCCTTCTCTCCTCTGCCTCTGTACTCCTTTATGGTTGTAATATTGCATCTGGAGAAATTGGCGAAGCCTTTTTGTCAAAGCTCCACCAACTGACTGGGGCAAATATTGCAGCTTCTGCCAACCCTACTGGCAGTACTCTTAAAGGAGGAGACTGGGAACTGGAAGTTACAATTGGCAAGATTGACACTTCCTTGGCGTTTTCAGAAACAGTAAGGGAAGCTTACACCTCTGTACTGGCAATCATTACTTTAACAGGACTAACAAACCCTCTGACAGAAGGCGGTGCTACAGATACTTTAGGGGTGAGTGTTAATGTCGCCAGCCTACTTAGTAGTCTCGGTGTTGCCGGCACGACTTTGGTTAATGGTGGAGTGCCAATCAACCTGACTCTGACTCCCGATGCTCAACTGAACTTGAATGGTTCAAACTCCTCGGTGACTTTAACTATCGACCCGACTCAAACCACCCAAGTTTTCCCCTCAGTCACCATCGCCGCCATCAATGATAATCTGACAGAAACTAATCAGACTGGTACAATTAGCGCCACAATTACAACTAGTAACCCTACTCTCCAGGCTATTCTTAACCCCATTTCCTCCCTACTGTCTGCAAATGTTACTGCTAATATCCTCGATCCGGTAACACCTCCAGTAATTGTCTCCCCGATTACTTTAACAGGACTAACAAACCCTCTGACAGAAGGCGGTGCTACAGATACTTTAGGGGTGAGTGTTAATGTCGCCAGCCTACTTAGTAGTCTCGGTGTTGCCGGCACGACTTTGGTTAATGGTGGAGTGCCAATCAACCTGACTCTGACTCCCGATGCTCAACTGAACTTGAATGGTTCAAACTCCTCGGTGACTTTAACTATCGACCCGACTCAAACCACCCAAGTTTTCCCCTCAGTCACCATCGCCGCCATCAATGATAATCTGACAGAAACTAATCAGACTGGTACAATTAGCGCCACAATTACAACTAGTAACCCTACTCTCCAGGCTATTCT
>NZ_JAVRCC020000044.1:0-58882 GCF_034530975.2 Nostoc sp. DedQUE07
CCCACAGTAGGATTACGGGATGCAGAAGATTTACCTACGATGTTGGGCTTTGCCCGGTTTGCTGAAGGTTCTGCATCTTTAGCTGAACTAGAATCATATTTAGCAGAGCGAGTCAAGCAAATGTTAAGGGTGTAGGGTGTGGGGTGTTGGGTGTAGGGTGTAGTGTTTAAGACAATTGAATGCGAGTACGTCAAGCAGTTCAACACATTTTTAATTCCCCCCACACCCAACACCCTACCCCCAACACCCTGCTAGCAAGAAAATTTATTTACTTTTAAGAGCATGAATTAAACCTAGTAAGAGTTTACCAACTAATTCACATTGATTAAGAATACTATTGGTAGTCTCAGAAGAAGCTAGTTCAATTCTTTGAGAGATTAACCAATGAGTCTCTAACTCTTTGAGAGAACCTTGCGATATATATAAAAAATGGATATATTCTCCCCTGGATTTGCGTCCATACCCTTCAGCAATATTCGCTGCTATAGACACAGAAGCTCGACGAATCTGTGAAGTCATTCCATAAAGTTCTTCTTTGGGAAAAGTTTTGGTAAGACGATAGCAAATTTCAGCTAGATTTACCGCCTCCTGCCAAACTTTTAAGTCTTGGTAAGATTGAATTTTGGAATTTCCCATAACTTATATATTAACTTACCCTACACCCCACACCCTACACCCTACACCCCACACCCCACACCCCACACCCCACACCCCACACCCTACACCCCACACCCTATCCTATGGCATCCAAAAGCAATCTGTTAGCAGACATATCACTTAAAGGACTAGAAATTGCTCCTTCTCAAATACGGGGAGCAGTGCGGATTGTGCCATTATTGCGCCATCAGGTACGTAACGACTTGCGCTTGCTGCGTCGTAGCTACGATGAAGATTTAGCAGTTGTTTCCTTAGCAGGAGAAATGACAGCACCAGGAATGAAATATTTTTCCTATGTTCCTCACGGACTAGTGTTGTCTTGGACTAATGACGGCAGTCCTGTGGGGGCTTTTGGGGGACAGCTTTTTAAAACAGATGGTAAACAGCTAAACTATGGTTGCGCCAGTGTCCGGTTAATGCACCGGATGGTGAAGCGGGAATCTACTAATCAACTGAGATTTTTGCCACTGCACTTGGCAATGGAAGGTTTTTTATCAATGTTTTTCTCTGGCCCTGATATTGCCTGGAGTGAATATTCTAAGTATGCCCTTTCTCATGGGCTGGGTAGCCGAATGGAAAGCTCTTTTAGTGGACGTTACATTGCTGGACTTGAAGATGCTTTGCGGGTATTTGAAATTCACTCTCGACAGGTTGGGGTATTGGTATTTGTTGCCGAAGCATTAGCATCAGCTTTTGTAGTACCGACACCAGAAGACTATCGACTTCTGCACAATAGCTTGTTAGAAGATTTCTATGGTGAGTTATTGTACCAATACGCTTTACTGCACGATACGACTTTTCCCATGAGTGTATCTTTAGATGAGTCAAAAATTAATGATTTAACAGCTTTGAGAGCAGCAGTACAAAATATGCGTTCAGATTGGGCATCGTTTCAGGGTTTCATGGCAGAGGGACTGTTAGGACGCAAGTTAATTTCCCAAAAAGTCTATACTGCTGGTTCGTTCATGTTACAACGATTTATTACTGACCTCAACCCCAACGAAGAAAATCATATTGGGGAAGCGATTATTCGAGAGAATGGTGAATTGGAGTATTTGAAGACTTATCGCTTATCAGGAATGCAGACTCGCCGAGTTTATTTGCTGAGTCAGTTAGCCCAGCATAATTGGAATTTGGATGCTACAGCTAGTAAATTGGGCAATACACGAGAGGAATTTGTGCTGCGTTTAGAAAAGGTGGGTTTTGGTTATTTGCTTAATGCAGAAATAAGACAAGCAGCATTGAAAAAAGTCAAGGGTAAAAGGTGATATTGTCTTGCTAAGATTCAGCATTATTTTTTTACAAATTAATTTCAATACATTCGTCAATTTCCGAAAAAGTAAGCTGTTGTGCGTATAATTTGGACTTTTTCGGGTCTGCCACCATTGGTAACTCTGTAATGCTCTGGAAAATTACAGATGCGACAGCTTATAACACTGAGTCAAACAGGGTGAATACAAATCCTAAATGATTCATGAGAAAACACTATATTCATGCAGCTTTGGAAAGTCAAAAATTTGACAATCAATCGCTAACTCAAATAACCCTTTGACCACAGAGAACGAATGGCAAAAAAGTAAACTTCTCGAATCAATAGACCTCTTGCAAAAGTCCTAAATGCGTGGGACAAGTAGGTTAGAGTTGGGTAGCATCTATGACCTACGAACAAGTAAAGAGCCTGAAGTCAGAGGACTTTAAACGCTTGTGTGGTGTACGTCCAGATACTTTTAACGAGATGGTAGAGGTAGTGCGATCGCACAGCCAGCCAAAACAGAAAACAGGGCGGCCGGGTAAATTAAGCTTAGAAGACCAATTGTTGATGACATTGGAATACTGGAGAGAGTACCGTACCTACTTTCATATAAGCCTAAAAGGAGAGATTTAGAGAGAGGTTTTCCAGATACCGTGAAAAGTCAGAACTACTGCCCCCTGCCCCCTGCCTCACTTCGGCTACGCTCAGTGACCACCTGCCTCCTGCCCCCTGCCTCCTGCCTCCTTCAATTAAAAATCCCTAAGCTCGTCCCGCCAAGTTTGCCACGAGCCATGCCAATTGAACAGGTTCAACGGGTTTAGCAACGTGTACTTGAAAGCCAGCTTCGATCGCTTGCTGTCGTTCTGCCTCACTTGCGTAGGCAGTAAGGGCAACGGCTGGAATTTGCCCGCCCGCTTCGGCACTGAGCGATCGCACTTGCCGAATCAGCCAGTAACCGTCGTTTTCGGGCATCCCAATATCGCAAATCAGCACATTGAATCGATTGGGGTTTTCGCAAAGAGCGGATAAGGCTGCTCTAGCCGATGCGACGGTTAGCACTTGGGCCCCATAGCTTTCCAGCACAAATCTGAACAGATTGCGGGTATCAACTTCATCGTCTACGGCTAAAACGCACAATCCTGTTAAAACAGGCACAGGTTCAGCCGAAGTATTGACCGCTTCTATCAATGCCATCGGCTCTACATCACTCGCTGATGTCACCTCTGAGGTGAGATTCTGTAGCGGCAGCCGAACGGTGAATGTCGCGCCTTGCCCCTTACCTAGACTTTCCGCCTGCACCGTGCCGCCGTGCAGTTCGATCAGATGACGCACGATCGCTAGCCCCAATCCCAGCCCAGCTTTTGCCTTGGTGGTGCTGGAGTCTCCTTGACGAAACCGCTCGAAAATGTGCGGCAACAAGTCCGCCTCAATTCCTTGTCCGGTGTCACTGACTTGAATTTGAGCCTGAGTCCCGATCGACTCAAGCACAATTTCGACTCGTCCACCTGACGGCGTGAACTTGATGGCGTTGGAGAGCAGATTATACAAGACTTGCTGTAAACGATCGATATCCCCAATGACCATTGCAGGATTCAAGTGTGAAACAAGTTGAATGTTCTTGGCTTCGGCTGAGAGTTGAATAGATTCGAGCGACGATCGAATCACCACGCCTAAATCAATCAGACGGCTGTTGAGAAGCAGCTTACCGCTGGTGATGCGGGAAATGTCGAGAATATCTTCAATCAGTTGAGATTGCAATTTTGCACTGCGCTCGATAACTTCTAGGGCATGAGTGACCATTGTTTCATTCAAGCTGCGCGTGCGAAGCATTTTTGCCCAACCCAGCATGGTGTTGAGCGGGTTTCGGAGTTCATGGGAGAGGTTCGAGACAAATTCATCTTTGGCTCGGTTGGCGGCTTCTGCCTGCTGACGGGCGACTTGCTCTTGTAATAGCTGCGCTCGCTCCACTTCCAACTGCTTGCGATTGGTGATGTCTGAGATCGCCAGCAAAATCATGTCCGTCTGGTCGTCTCGTTGCAGCTTGCAGGCATTGAGCAGCATGGTTTTTTGCCCAATCCGTTCAAAATAATGCTCTATCTCAAAATTTTGAACTTGATGATCGTTGATTAACACGTCTTCTAGAAGCGATCGCAGTTCGGGAATATTCCACTGCTGATTGCCTAGCTCAAACAAGAAGGCTCGCTCGGTTTCAGCTTGAGTAACCTGAAACATTTTGTAGAACGCTTGATTGGCCGTGTTCACCCGCAGATCGGACTGTAACACGAGTAGCGGGATCTGCACGGTTTCGACGATCGCTTCTGCATAGTTACGAGCAATTTCTAACACTTCGGCATGGCATTTGAGCGCGTTAATGTCGAGGAAAACCATAGTTACCCCGTCAATTTGATTTTCCGTCGTGCGATAAGGGCGAATGCGGAGTGCATACCAGTAGCCTGCTTGAGTTTGGATCTCCTGTTCTTTGGTGTTGAGCGTCTCCAGTACCTCTAAGGTCATCGCTTCTAAATGAGAAACGTCAAAATCAGTGCGGAGGTCATGAAACGGTCGGCCGACATCGGCAACAATGAAATTGAACAAGCGCTGTGCGGCAGGTGTAAAGCGGCGAATTCTCAAATCATTGGTCAGCATTAAAATGGGGACGCTGATGCTCTCAATGAAGTTGTTCAGGTCGCTATTGTCTCGGTTTTGTTGCAGATTGCGGCTACGAAGTTCGTCGTTTGTTGTGGAAAGTTCTTCGTTAGTGGCTTGAATTTCTTCTTTCGCCGTTTGAAGTTCTTCGTTCGTGCTTTGCAACTCCTCGTTGCTCGACAGGATTTCTTCGTTCGCTACGCGCAGGCTTTGGTTGAGATAGTTGTGTTCTTGAATGACCGCTTGCAGATGGGTTTGCGCCGAAAGTTCGCGTTGCGTTGCGGCGGCTAGCGACTGCCTAAGCTGCATCACTTCACGCTCTAAGTCTTCTAGCTCTCGCCGCTCAGTCAGGGTGGAAGTGAGGGGAGTAGCCAAAGGTAAAACCGCTTCAAAAATCACTAGAAAATAAACCGCGTTTGCCGTTGTCGGCTGAAACGGCATCACTTCCAGATTGAGAAACGTGGATTGTTCGCCCGATTTAATCTCAATTCGTTCTTGTCGAACCGAAACGTTTTGCGTTTGAGCTTGATAAATTGCCGTCCGCAGGGCGATCGCCAATCCTTCTCGCGCCATCAGCAGCAAGTTTAAGTCGATACTGCCAGGGGTCAGTTTCAGGTAGCGATCGGTGTCTCCACGCATAGACAAAATCTGCATTTGGTCGTTAACAACAACAGAGACAGGCGCATAGCGATTTGAAATCAGCCGATCGATTTCTCGTGCCAGATCCAACGTACTGGCGATGGTTTCAGTGACGCGATCCTGATGAGCGACGCTGACAAACGGCAAAGGAGGAGTCGTAAACGAAAACAGCGATCGCGTCGAAGTCAGCTTCTTTCCATAAATCTTCGCCGCTTCATCTACAGAAGTAAACAATTCTGAGGAAGTTTTGACGCTCTCTGAAGTACCCAAGACCAGAAAGCCCGTTGGGTTGAGGCTGTAGTGAAACAGCGACATGATTCGCTCTTGCAAGGGATCGGATAGATAGATCAGCACGTTCCGGCAGCTAATCAGATCGAGATTCGAGAAAGGCGGGTCGCCGCCTAAGTTGTGACGAGCAAACACACACAGTTCGCGAATCGCGCTGCTGATTTGATAGCCCCCACTTTCCAGGGGTACAAAGAAGCGATCGCGGCGCTCTAGGGAAACGCCCTCCATTTGGCTGTCTAAGTAGAAGCCGGCTCTAGCTTTGTTGATGGCGGCTTTGCTAATATCGGTAGCAAAAATCTGAATCGGCGGCACGGTGGCGCGATCGCTAAAAAACTCTAACAGGCAGATGCCGAGGGAGTAAACTTCTTCTCCGGTTGAGCAGCCTGCCACCCAAACCCGAATCGGTCTTGCTGCGGTTTTGTTTTGGCTAATCGCCGGAAAAACCTGCGCTTTTAACTGCTCAAACGTTTCCGGGTCACGAAAGAAACTAGTGACGTGAATCAGAATTTCTTCATACAGTGCTTGCACTTCAGCCGGATGTGCTTGTAGATACCAAGCGTAGTCTTCTAAGGTTTCTAGCTTATAGAGCAGCATCCGTCGCTGCATTCGACGATCGATCGTACTGGGCTTATAAGCGGTGAAGTCAACGCCCGTCGTTGTTCGCAGCAGGGCAAAAATTCGGGTCAGCGCATTGCCTGGTTCGGACAACTTCTCTATAACTTGCAGTGGCTCTGAGTATAACAAAAAGAGGCTGCGACTGAGGGCAGCTATTTGTTTAGCGATCGCTTTTGGCGGCAGCACAAAATCAACGTTCCCAGTTGCCACAGCAGTACTCGGCATACTGTCAAATCTTGCCGTGTCTTCACACTGAGCAAACGTCACCCCACCAGCTACTTTGATCGCTTTCAACCCCTGAGAACCGTCTCCATCCATACCCGATAGCACGATGGCGATCGCTTTGCTGCCGCAATTGGCTGCCAATGATTTAAAAAACGCATCCCCCGGCAGATATTTGCCGTCAATCTTCTGACGCGAAGCCAAGTGCAGCATACCATCGACAATCGTCATCTCAGTATTAGGTGGAATCACATACACTTCGTTTGGCTCGACCATCATTCGGTCTTGCACCTGCTGCACTGGCATGGTAGTGACTTTGCCTAGAATTTCAGACAGCAAGCTTTTGTGGTCAGGAGATAAGTGCTGAATTAGCACAAACGCCATGCCCGTATCCGTGGGCAAGTGAGCAATGAGTTCTGTAAATGCCTCTAATCCCCCAGCAGAAGCAGCGATGCCAACAATCGGAAAGGGAGCATCGGTTTTAGGGAATTGCTCTGGATCGATCGGTTCACCTGGAGGCAGTGCAAATGAATTTTCTCTGGGGGGGGGGGAAATTCATGGATAGAAAGCAGAGATCCTTTTATTAACGGGGTTTTGAGCATTTTTTGCCAAAATAATTGGCGCAAACTCAGGGCAATGTGCTAAGTCAGCCTCATCCTATCGCACTGGGTCAGCCTTAATCTTCCCCCCAAAGTAGGCAATCAAGAGCCAATTGCACGTTTAATTACCTGATTTTCAATTGTCGAAAATACAAATAACACAGAATAGCACTGCAATTCTAGTCCAGCGAGACTATTCCTTAGGACTCTTGCAAAAGTGCTTTTTGCAAGAGAGGGAAAAGGGTAAAGGGGAAGGGGACGATACAGAACTTTTTCCCCTTCCCCCCGCCCCTTATCCCGACTTATGCAAGAAGTCTAATCTTTTTGCTTGTAACCAAATGTCTTCTACAGGATTCTGTTGTGGAGCATTCGGGGCAAAACGCTCACAAGTTATCAACCATTGTTCTGTTTCTAATTCTGCATTGAGCGAGTCTAAATACTCTTTAATTTGCCCGGAACGGTGGTAACTAGCACCGTCCCAAATAATTAAAATTTTTGCACCTCTTCGTTGTGACTGAAGATATTCTAAAAAACCTATTGTCGTGTGAGAATTAGCTTTTTTTACTTTGGAAATCAAAAATTCTTTTGTTTTATAGTCTAATGCCCCGAAATAAGTTTGTTTACAACGAGCGTTGGCTACAGGAACTGATACTCGTTCGCTCGTTTTGCCCCAAACATAACCGTTTACGTCTCCCCATAACAAGTCCCTTAATGCTGTAGCAACAATCGTTCATCAGTATCTAAGGCTGCTAGGGGATTTTCTATATCTATCCATGAAACCTGTTCTTCTAGCTTGTCACAACAAGAACGTACTAAACGCAAACCGACATCTAACGAAAGTTGAGTATTTGTTGGGGTAAACTCTTGCAAGATGCTGGCTTCTATCGTCTGATACCGATCGAGGTGCCTGCTGAGTTTTAGGAGAAAATTTGCTCCTTCACCACCATCTTTGATAGCAAACTGCAAAATGGAATCGACGTAAGCTCTAACTTTGGGGTTTTTAATTCCCTCGGTAGCTGATGTATAGAGCAATTCCCCATTAAGATATTCAAAATCTGGTACATACAGGCGATCGCCAACTAGTTCAAATATCTGCATCCCTTGAGCTGGTCTGACTGTTAACTTTTCGCACCTGACTCGATGAGCCGCTTTTTCAAGCAATGTAATCACTGCTAATATTACTGATGGATAGTTACTATCTATACATCTTATTTCTACCGTGCCGAGTTTGTTGAGTCTAACTGGATTCCAAGCTGACTTGAGTAAGTCCCCTCCGGCTTCTTTGAACAGATTCGGTTCAATTGAGGCTTTTTCCATTGCTTGTAACCAAGCATAGTAACGAGCAAATTGCTGTTCAACTAAACCTTCGACACTTTCGGCATAAGACATAAGGGAGCCAACAGGCTGTAAATGAGTGTAAACTCCTTCCCAACCAAAGATTTCGCTACCCCGATAACGAATTGTGTGCGCGGCTAGACCAATCGCTTGTCCCTCATAAAAGGGACACGCCCGCGTCAGGGAAATCAGTGCAGAGTCACAAGCTGTAGCTAAATTAAAGATATTTAATAGTTCTTCTCGCTCTGCCAATGTTGAGTTGTAGGATATTGCAACACGAGGGTCAATTACCCCAGGCGGAACTTCTAAATGCAGATGCGTACCTGTACATTTTCCGGCGTGTAAAAATTGTTCATAGCCCACAGTCCGCGCTTGGATATGGTAATTAGGCTGATCCCGCATAACTGGCATAGTATGCAAAGGATAGCTAGACAAAGGATAAAGGCGTAAACCAATCTGTTGCGCTGCACAGAGTGCTAATTTGAGATTTGTAAGATAAACTCTTCCTAATTCTTTGGCAGTGTCCGCAGGCGGCGTGTTAATTTCTACCATACTTTTGACGAACTCTGCCACAAAGTATTTTGGGTTTAAACCTTGTGCTTGAGCCATTAACTGGCAACTTGTTAAAAACTCATCGGCGCGATCGCTCAAATGACCAGCTTCATCTACCAGAAAAAATTCTTGCTCAAGACCAATACGACGCTTTACTAGATCCATTTAGGCCTCCGTAAGAGTAATCCCGCCACAGCCCAATACTTTATATGTAGCTTAAAGGATAAAGTGACGAATAGTACGCTTGTAAAGCTGAAACACAAGAGGATTAAGCAGTACTGTCACTAGCAGGCACAGCGATGGCGATTACGCGATCGCAAAGGATACTGAACAAAAGCGGCGATCGCACATTGAGGTGAAAGATTTCTTCGTCAACGCCACTGCCTTGCCATTCAGTTAAATGCTGGTTTTCTGAACTAATTGTAGCCATATTCCCTCTATATTCTAGAAATATTGGAACGATGTTTCTGTGCAAGTTTTTTGAGTTGTGTAAGCACAAGATAGTATGCTAATAACAAGCAACTAACCATTCTGTTCGGTTGAAATAGTCAAGCGATCGCTTTTTTCCCAGCGATCGCTTTTAATTTTTCACTAATTGGCACAATTGACCGTAAAGCTTATACCTTCTGACCGCTTACTGCTATTGGGGTTTATCCTTAGAAGACTCATTTATTTTGATTTGAGTATTTGTGGCGGGTTTAGTAATGCTTGCTTTTTGATTTCGATAATCTTGCACGGTTAGAAGTTGCCAACTAGAATCTTGTGAAAGTTCCAAAACCCATTGATGATAATCATATAGACTTTCTCTATGCCCAACACTGATAAACGTTGTTTTTGTCTCTTGTAACTGTTGATACAAGTTTCCTTCGTTTTTCAAATCTAAAGCGCTGGTTGCTTCGTCTAATATAGTAAAGCTAGGACGGGTAACTAATAGTCTTGCAAAAGCTAGGCGTTGTTGTTCTCCCAGCGATAAGATATTTTCCCAAGGAACTTCTGTATCAAAGTTGTCTACTCGACTAAGCAAGTTTTGCAAGTTAACTTGTTGCAATACTTCTTTAAGTTCTGCGTCGGTCATCTGGTGGTTTGTATTCGGATAGAGTAACTGTTCGCGCAAAGTTCCCAAGATGATGTAAGGACGTTGAGGCAAAAACAACAATTCTTTTAGGGGAGGTCGCACCAGACGACCGGTTCCTGCGTTCCACAAACCAGCGATCGCTCTTAACAGAGAACTTTTACCTCGACCACTAGGGCCAACAATTAATAAACCTTCTCCTGCTTGAACAGTCAGCGACAAATCTTCGACAATCACCTGTTCGTAATCCGGTGTTTGTAAAGTGACATCATCAAAAGCGAGATGATTTTCTTCGATTGTTTTGATGGTACTGACATTTTCTGGTTGTTTAGTTACTGTTTCTAAAGCATCTGAAAAATCAGCTAAACGCTCAACATAACTGGAAAATCGTCCAGAAGTTCCAAATTCATCTATTAATGTTGCCAGCCCATTAGCAAACATACTGCAAGCTACAACTGCTTGGCTAACTTGTCCGAAATCAATTTCACCTCGAATATATACAGGTGCAAATATTAAATAAGGAAATATTTGGATAATAGACCGATATCCTCTGTTAAAAATGTCTTTATTTCTTTCCCAATCAATCTTACTTTCAGAATTTTTAAAAAGATGATTAAATCTCCGCTGAATGATATTTAATTCTTGGTTTTCTCCCCGGAAAAAAGCTATCGATTCAGCATGGTTACGAACATGAGTTAAGCTATATGTATAATCAGCTTTAGATTCAAGTTCTTCTTGAGTAATCTTATCTAATTCTTGACTCAAATAAACAGCAATCAAATTGCCTATAATCGTATAAGTAAGCAGAAATGCTACAGCAAATTGGGAAATTGACCAAAGAATTATTAAAAAAGTCGTCATTTCCAGGATTTTTTCAAACAAAGTAGCTGAAAAATTTAGAGCAGTCCTGGCAATAGGTTCGATTTCTTGGGATAGACGTTGATCTGGGTTATCGATATCGGAGCTAAAATTGATTTTATAATAAGCGCGATCGCTAAAATATTTTTCTAAAATCTGCTGGTTAAGCCATTGATACCAATCAAGGGCAATTTTTTTTCTGACAAATTTAGTCAATCCTGTCAAGAACGTGATTAAGAGCAGCCCAAGACCGTAAAGTGATAACGTACTAAAAAATTTAGAAGTATCTTTATCTTGAATAATGACATCGATTAAATAGCGATCGACGAAGCTATTAAAGGCAGTTACGCCCACAAGTCCAATTATTAATAAGATTAGGAGAACGAGCATTCCCCATGCCTGAATCACATCTGAAAATGCTCTTCCGTTGAGATTTGTGGGATACCAGTAAGGCCCGGCGATCGCTTTGACATTTTCCCAAAATCGAGTAAAACCGGAAGAAGTATTTGTTAATGATTGATTTTGAATAACTTGGGTTGACATGTTTTATCAATAAACGGAAATCTTGTTTGAGTGAATAAGGCAGGAGGCAGGAGGCTGCAATCAGTGTAGGCTCTAAACTTACATTGATTGCAGATGGGGCTTAAATCCTTGCTTGCAAGCGATCGTGGCAAGCTATACAAGGACAGTATTCCTTCTGTCTTTCTTGCTAAACTTAGTAATTTTTAGTGCTGAGTAATAAGTGAAGTTTATCACTCATGACTCAGCACTTGGAACTATTTTTCCATTTAGATTACGGCAGTTTGCAAGTAATACTATTACAAGTTTTGAAACTTGTTCCAAACTTCAGGATTGACGATGTGAAGCGGCTTTTCACCTTGAAGCACTTGAAGTATTTGATTAGCTGCGGAAAGTGCAGCAGCCATACCAGCTTCAGGTGTAACTCCAGCTAGATGAGGTGAGTAAATTACATTGTCAAAGTTATATAAAGGATTATCTATAGATGGGGGTTCAGGCTCAAACACATCTAGTGCAGCTCCAGCTATCCATTTTTCGCGTAGAGCTACAACCAAATCTTTTTCACGAACTATCTTCCCACGAGAGGTATTGATCAAAAAAGCAGTAGATTTCATCTTCTTAAAAGCTTCCAGAGCAAACATTTCATGAGTTTCATCGGTTAGCTCAGGATGTAAAGATACAAAATCAGATTCAGCCAGAAGATAATCTAAATCTTTGACTAGAGTTGCACCTACTGTTTGGGCTTTATTGGATGGAACATAAGGATCGTAGGCTAAAACTCGCATTTGAAATGCTGTACTACAAATTTTAGCAACAGCACTACCAATTCTTCCCAAACCAACAATACCAAGTGTTTTTCCTTCTACTTGAATTGGTTGTATCTGATTACGAATTAAATAGTTTCCTGTTTTCACACACTGATTGAGGAAACTCAAATTTTTTGCAAGAGATAAAATCATGCAAATCGTGTGTTCTGTAACAGCAGTTGTTGACAACCCTGGGTTGTTGACTACGACAATTCCCTGTTCTGTTGCAGCAGCAATATCGATGGCATCAGTTCCAAATCCAGATGTACTGATGACTTTTAATTTTTTTGCCAATTGAATTGATTGGGCATCTAATTTAGTAGGATAACGGACAAATACGCCAGATGCGTCTTGAATAGCATCATTGATATTATTCTTAGTCGGTTCTTTGATAATTTCGATATTAGTGTGTTCCTCAAGGAGTTTTTCACCTGTTTCGTCATACATTCTCCCGATTAAAAGAACTTTGTGAGTTTTAGTATTCGTTGCTGAAATTTGGGGGAAAATAGCTGTCATACAATTTCTCCTAGATTAAATTATTTCACACAAAAGAGTTTATGGGCGATGGATATAATTGTTGAGGTAGTTTCATACTTTCTAGAATTAAATTAGAATTATTAGAATTAGATGCGGTTGGCTCTAATAGCTGAGACAAGTTTTGAGCAATAGTAATTAAAGGGTCGATCGCTTGAATAGAATCAATGCCATTTAACTTGAGATATTTGGCTAGGATATGAAATTCTGTACAACCAGAAATAAAGGAACGAGTCTTATATTTATTTAACAACTTTTGAACGTCTTCAAGAATTGCTAGTGGGTTTTGTCCTCGTTTTAATACTTTAAAAATCATCTCATGAATCAAACGATGATCTTTTTCATCTGGAGAAATAATTTGATTCGCAGCAGTACAACCTCGTTCAAACAATTTTTTTTTGTAAGTACCTGTACCTGCAAGTAAAAGGGCAGGCTCATCATGTTCTTGCAGTTGTTGGTCTGCAATTTTAATTAAGGAGATTACTTTATTAGTCTGATGCTCTGGAAGATGAGCCAAAGCATAATGAGCAGTGCAACAACCAATCACTATGCGATCGACTAATTGATTAAGTTTTTCTAAATGTATTTGCACAAAATCAATGAATTCTCTTTCATTTCCACTATGAACTGAAGTCGTGCGATCTGGTGCAGAGGGAAGTGAGAAAACAATAACGTTGGGTGCTTCTTGTTCGTTGTCGATATACTGGTTGTATTCATAAATGGTTTTAAGAAATTCAACAGTAATTACAGGCCCCATTCCGCCTAAAACTCCAAGAACTGGTAGTTTATTCATAAATATCCTCAAAATTTGTGATTACTATGGTTGAACTGTGTAGATGACTAAAAATTAAAATTGGTAGCGAAAAGATTGTTATCTTCACGTTCGGGGTTCTCTGTGCGATCGCATAGCTTTAATAATGGTGTGTCAGGAGATTTTACTACTTCTTCTAGAAGACCTTCTAACAACTTGAGAATCAAGGAAATACGTTCGCTGGCAAATATATCTGTGTTGTAAATTAATTTCAGATATAGTTCTCCTTCGTCTACAAAAGTGAATTCTAAATCAAATTTAGCAGTGACAATTTCTTGAACAATAGAGTTAACACTAATTCTATCTAAAGCTAAATCTACATTTTGATTGTTTTGCAGTACAACTGCAATATCAAATAGGGGATTACGGCTAGGATCGCGTTTTAAATTTAAATCTGATACTAGTTTGTCAAAGGGATATTCTTGGTTATCATACGCCTCTATTGTTGTTATTTTCACTTTTGCAAGTAAAGTAGCAAAACTCTCGTCTGCTGCTATTTGGTCGCGTAAAACTAAAGTATTAACATAAAAGCCTATTTGTTCTTCTAAATCGGGATGATTTCGTCCAGCGATGGGAGAGCCGACTGTAATCTCATTTTGTTCGGTATAGCGAAAGAGAAAACTTTTGACTAAAGTCAGTAAGCCCATAAATAAACTGGCTTCTTGAGTTTTGATTAATAACTCAAAATCCTTGATTAATTCTGGCTTTGGCTTCCAAATCGTCGCAGTTCCTGAGAAACTTTGCACTGCTGGCCGAATACGATCTAAAGGTAAGTCAAGACGCGCCGGAGTAGGAGTTAATTTAGCTAACCAGTAATCGCGTTGTGCTTGTAGTTTTGACGTTTGCAACTGCTGGTCTTGCCAGTAGCTATAGTCTTTATAATGAATCCTCAAAGGTGGTGGTAATTCTACATTTTGTTGTCCGTAGGCATGATAATGTGCGAGGAAATCTTTAATTAAAACGCCTGCTGACCACCCATCTGAAATGATGTGGTGCATATTAAACAGAACTATATAACTCTCTTCACTGAGTTTTAGTAAGTTAACCTTGAGTAAAGGCCCTGTTTCCAAATTAAAAGTAGTTTTGGCGTTGTTGCAAATAGCTTCAACAATGATATTTTCTGGTTTTTCATATTCCATTAAGTCTATCTGTTTAATTGCAAAATCCATTTGCTCGTGTACTACTTGACGCGGTTCATTATTTATTAAGGTAAACGTAGTACGCAAAATTTCATGGCGTTGAATCAAATGTTGAAAAGCATTTTCAAAAGCAGCAATATTTAAATCCCCGTTGAATTGATAAGCACTAGGCATTTCGTAGGCATTATGGTTGCGATCGAGAAATTCTAAAGCCCAAAGGCGGCGTTGCCCATAAGACATAGGATAAGATGTTTGCTGAGTTATTGCTGGTATGGGTTTTTGATAATCGTATTGGGTTTTAGAGATTAAATCTGCTAATCCGACGATTGTGGGAACTTTAAAGAAGTCAGCCAATTTGATTAACACATTTAATTCTTTATGAACGTGATTTACTACTCTCGAAAGTAACAGAGAGTGTCCACCAATTTCAAAGAAGTTATCAAAAATACCTATAGGATGTTTAGTGAGAATCTTTTCCCAAATATTGACTAGCTTTGACTCTAAAGTATTACGCGGTGCGGCGTAAGCTATTTGGGTTAATTTACCTGTTTCCTTGATTTCGACAAGCGATCGCAAGTCAATTTTGCCATGTCTAGTTAAAGGAAATTGCTTTAAAAAGACAAAGGAAGTAGGAATCATGTAAACTGGCAAAAAATTCGAGAGGAATTCTCTGATTTCTGAAATTTCTATCTGTTTATCAGTTTGACAATAGGCAGATAACTGAGTTTGATTATTTAATGTCGGTAACACAATTGCTCTCTCAATCTGGGCATAACGGCTAAGTTGGTATTCAATTTCACCTGGATCTATACGATAGCCATTTACTTTAACTTGATTATCTTTTCGCCTCATAAATTCAATCACACCTGGGGCAATTTGTTTACCTAAATCTCCTGTTCTAAAGAGAATTTTCTCTGGATTGAGAAAGCTGGATTGAAATTTTTCCTTGGTGATTTGGGGAAGATTGCGATAACCAGCGGCTAATGCTGCACCTTCTACGCAAATTTCACCTACTATATGCAGAGGTACGGTGTTATTGAATTCATCCAGGACAAATAATCGATTGTTATGGAAAACCTGACCAAGAGGTACGTCTGTATTTAAATTTTCATCGATTGTATATTGAGATACGCCAACACAAGTTTCTGTGGAACCATAGACATTGCTGATAATTTTCGCTGGGAAGCGTTTTCGTAAAGCGATCGCAGTTGCTTTATCTAATTTCTCTCCCCCTGAAGAGATATATTTTAAGCTAGGGATAGTTTCTTCAGGTTCGAGTACATTTAAGATTTCTCGATAGATAGATGGCGTTGTGTGCAGTGCATTAATTTGGTTTTCTTGTAAAAAGGAAACTAAATGCCCTATATGCTGTACCTCGTACATATATAAAGCAGCACCTATTGTCAAAGGTAAAAAGATATTACGAAAAGATGGATCGTGGGTGACAGGTGCAGTGAAAATATAGCGCCATTCAGGATGTTTATCTAAGTCAAATGTGAGTCGTAAACTCCGAATTACATTCAAAATAGAGATATGACGACCCATAACTCCTTTAGGGTTTCCTGTTGAGCCAGAAGTGTATAAAATATAAGCAATTTGGCTAGAGTCTGGTTTAACTTTCGGCTCAGTGATATCAAAATCTGCCAAAATATGATCGATTCGATCCAAACAAATTGCTTCGATTTCTTGAGGGAATTGGGAGACAAAATTACTCTCCGTGAGACAAATATCACAGCCGCTATCTTTTAAAATAAAATCGATGCGGCTACTAGGATATTGAGGGTCTATCGGCACATAAGTTGCCCCAGTTTTAAAAGTAGCCAGAATGCCGATAATTAAGTTTTGATTGCGTCCGAGCGCTAATGCGATCGCTTTCCCAGAAGTAATGTGATATATCTCATGTAAATAATTAGACAAACGATTTACTTTATCATTCAATTCTCGATATGTAAGAGTCGTTTCTCCAACGATTAATGCTGGTGCATTTGGCGTAGATTTGACTTGAGCAATGAAGTCATCAATGATGGTATAATTTTCAGGTAATTCTATTGTTGGGCCGATTAATTCTGCCAATAATTGTTTCTGTTGCACTTGTGTTAATAAAGGCAACTCAGAAAGCAAACCATTGGCATTTTTAATTATCCCCTCCATTAAAATTTCAAAACTTTCTAGAAACTGTTTGATAGTTTCCGGTTTAAAAAGTTCTGTATTATAGTTGCAGTAGATAATGAGTGCATCATTGACTTCAATGAAATTAAAGCCTAAATCAAAAGGAGTGTAGCCAATTGGCTCTGGTGGTAGCGATACTTTTAATCCCTCAAACTTAGGTAGAGTTAAATTAGGATCCATATTGAAAGATACGGATATCAAGGGAGAACGAGAAAAATCCCGTTGTAATTGCAAGGCTGCTAATAACTCTTCTAAAGCGTGACTTTGGTGTTTAAAAGCGGCTATGAGTGTTTCTTTTGTATGACGAAGATGTGCAACAAAAGAAGTAGTAATATCTGTCTGAATACGAACTGGTAAAAATTGCGAACAAAAGCCAATTAATGTTTCGCTGCCTTCAAATTGTCGTCCAGAAATGGGAATACCAATCACTAAATCATCATGACCGGAAATTCGACGCAGAAAAGCTGTGTAAGCAGCGAACATTGTCATAAATAATGTCGCTTGATTTTTGCGTCCTACAATTTGCAAATTTTGCCACAGTTGAGGAGCAATAATTTTACTTTCTCTACCCCCTGTATAAGTTTTGACAGCCGGACGAGGAAAGTCAGTAGTCAGCTCAAATACAGGGATTTCTCCCTCATAAGTTTTTAACCAAAAATCACGATGCTCTTGCATTTGTGAACTTTGTGCTTCTTGCTGTCGCAAAGCTAAATATTGGCGAAACTGCATTGGTGGCGCTAAAGAGTCTGTAACAACACCAATTTTTGCTGAATAAAGTTTGCCAATTTCATTCAAAATTAGCCCTAATGACCAACCATCTGCAACGATATGATGAGTTTTTAAAGATAGCAGATAATGTTCGGGTGCTAAACGCATCAGTACAGCTGCAAATAAAGGAGCGATACTCAAATCAAAAGGTTTTTGAGACAACTGAGTTCTTAATTCTAAAGCACTTGCTTCCGGGTTATCTTCATCTATTAAATTAATTAACGGTAGGTCAATTTTGACACTATTGATAACTTCTTGGAGTTCGCCTTGTTCTAAGATTTGGGTTCGCAATGCCTCGTGGCGGTTGACTACTTCATTAATCGCTTGCTGCAAAGATGAAATATTTAAAGAACCACGCAATTCTAAAGAAGTAGTAACGTTATATGATGCTGAAGCGGTTGTGTCTAATTCTGCCAATAACCAAAGCTGACGTTGCGCTTCATTGGTAGAAAATTTCTGGTTTAAATTATTCCTACCATCTTCATCGTCAGAGCGATCGCTTTCTTCTCTTTTCTTTGCTTGCGGTGGTTTAGCATTTTCAAAAAAACCCGCTTGTCGCAGTTCTATAATTGCTTCTTTGACAGCAGTTACTACTTTATCTATATCTTTATTGGTATGGTAAGTGGAGAGAAAACAAACTCGTTTTTCCCATGTATAAATACCTTTGACATTCAGTAAGTAGTAAAAGAGTGGTAATTCAATAGGTTGTAAGAAAAGACTATAAGCTCCAAAAGGTTCAAAGCGAAATAAAGAGCCGAAATTAACAATGCGGATAGGAATTCCTATTTCTTGAAAGAACTGATTAACTTCAGTAGCTAATCGATTAGTTAATTGATTTACCCTTTCTTGAAGCGTTGCACCTTGTTCGCGTAAATGTAGCATTACTGCGCGACAAGCTGCCAAAGCTAAAGGATGACGACAGAAAGTTCCACCATAAGCAGTTAATTCTGTTTGTGGATGGGAATTATCTCCATAACTCCAGAAACCGCCATCAATTGTATCTAAAAAATCTGCTTTGCCACAGATCGTGCTGATAGGCAAACCACCACCAATAGCCTTACCGTAAACTACGATATCTGCGTCAATATCAAACCATTCTTGCGCTCCTCCTAGAGCTATCCGAAATCCAGTAATAATTTCATCAAAAATTAGCGCAATATCTTTTTCATGAGTCAATTTTCGTAATTTTTGCAGAAACTCTTTAGGTTGCAAATCGGGTTTACGGCTTTGAACAGGTTCTACTAAAACTGCTGCTAAATTATCAGCTTGAGCAGCAATTATTTCTAGACTTTCTTCGGCTCCGTAAGTAAGAACTATTACGTCTTCAACTATTCCTGATGGTGTACCGAGACTTAATGGTTGAGCAGTTCCTGGCTCCTCTCCAACTCTTGCTAAAATGCCATCAAAAGTACCGTGATAAGAACCAGAAAATAAAGCAATTTTTTGGCGTTTTGTCCGCGAACGAGCAATACGAACTGCTGCCATAATTGCTTCTGTACCAGTATTACTAAAAGCGACTCGCTCCACACCTGTCATTTCACAAATTAAAGCAGCCGTTTCTGCTGCAATATTAGACTGCATTCCTAATCCGATTCCGTGTTGCATTTGCTGCTGAACTGCTTCTATAACGAAATCAGGACTGTGTCCAAAAAAGTTAACACCAAACCCCATTGCTAAGTCGATGTAATCATTGCCATCGATATCACGAAAATATGCACCTTGGGCTGATTCTGAGACAATGGGATACTGAAATTCTTTTAAAGCCATGCGGAAATCAATGGTAGGTTTAACATCAACCATTGTCTTTCGGCTGTTTTGCGAATATGCCTTAGATTTTGCTGTTTTTTGATTATAAATAATCTCTAGTTTTTGGATAAAAGCTTGCTGTTGTTCTGTTAAAGATTTCTTCTCAGTCAGCTTTAAGGCTAATGGGTTTAAACTAGGAGAACTAGTTTTTTGAGGCGAATCAGTTTTAATTTTTTGAGGCAAAGGTGTAGTTTCTATTTTGCTTGTTTTAGAAACTGTTTGGTTAATTAAAACTTCTGATGTATTGCTTGGTGCGACAGATCCAGATTGGAGTATTTCTAATTGCTTGAGAATGGTTTTTTCATGTACATCTTTGAGGTCTTTTAAAGATTGTAGTTGAGCCATCATTAAAGCTTCTTTGCCAGAGGTTTGTGTTGATAATGGTACTGTTTTAACTTGGCTAACAATAGGGCTTTCAGCAGAGGTAGAAGCAATAATTAACTCTTGTCCATTGTAGATGCTGGTATTATTCTGTTGAGAAAAACTATCCGCAGTGGCAAAACCGCAGCGTTTTAAAACAGCACACCAACTTTCTCCACTTAACAATGGAGTATCTATACGTAACTCTTTGTCTTGAAAGCGCCACCATCCGGGCGTAAGTCCAAAGGTTAAATCAAGCCAGGAATTATTTTCTACTGTTTCTAGTAGTACTAAATAACCACCAGGTAGTAGTAATTCTCGAATATTATTTAGTGTTTCTGTAATATTTCGGGTACTATGAAGCACATTAGCAGCGACAGCTATGTGATAAGAATGTGCTGTTAGTCCCTGAGAAACTGGTGATTTCTCTATATCTAATTGATGGAAGTTGAGATTATCTCTGTGTTTAAACTTTTGTCGTGCTTTATTCAGGAGAACAGGAGAAAGTTCGGTAAAAGAATAAGTTGCATAATTGAGATTTAAATCATTAAGAATTGCTTCTGAAGTCGCACCTGTACCACCTCCTACTTCGATAATTTGGTAAGGGCGATCGCTACTAGAAAAACTCTTTAAAATGAAGTTAATTTCTTGAGCTACTCGTTGATTCATTAAACGAGATACTGGAGAATTACCATATATGCTTTCCGCATGAATCACTGAACCTGCTGGGAAAATTAACTCTAGAGGATCTATATTTCCTTTCAATACTTCTGCTAGATTTTCTCCACAGCGTTGCAGCATTTCTAACTCAGGTTTTGCTGCTGGACAAGTAGTTTGCAGATTTTCTATAGCTTCTGGTAAAGAAAAAGGCGTAGGTAGGTTTTGTACTATCCAGATGTTACCTTGATTTTGAATAATTCCAGCTTGCTCTAAAGTTTTTAAATAACGAGTAATTAAAACATGATATTTTGGGGCAATAGGCAAAGTTTGTAATAAGTTTTCTGTTGTCCAACTTTCTGCTATCTTTAGTTTTTTACCTAATACTTTTAAAGCTTTCAATATATAGGCAATACTAATCGGTTGTAATTGGGAAATTACCCAGAGATAATTATTTAATTCTGAGTCAGAATTAGATACTTTATTAGAGGTTTCATTTAATATAGTAGCTACTGAAGATATTTCTAATGGTTTTGGTTCAATATAATCAGATAGATAATTAGCTATGTCAGCAATTGTTTGCAAATCGGTAAATAATCGATCTATCTTAACTTTTACGCCAAACTTTTCTTCAACTTTACGAGCAAAGTCAGTCAAAATAATTGAATCTGCTCCTAGATTTAATAAAGTTTCATCATCTCTAATGTCATTTTCATCTTCTTTTAGAAGCAGAGCCAAGATAGACTTTAACTGATTGCCGATTTCTTGCTGATGTTTTTGGATATTTGAAACTTTTGCTACAGTCATCTTGGTCTCCATTAGCTCGTTTTCTACAGACACTTCTTTAATTGAACTTGATTCGACTGAAATAGCAGATTTAAATTGAAACCTTTTTCGTTGAAAAGGATAGTTTGGTAATTGAATATTTCTGTAACCGTAATCTTCATTGAATTTTTCGGCGTTAAAATTTACTCCATGAATGTAGAGTTGGGCTAGTGTTGATAATATAGTCTGCCAGTTATCGAAACCTCTATTGAGAGAACTCAGCCAGATAACTTCATCGTTATAACGGCGACCTTGTTCTGCAAGTATTGGTCTTGGACCGACTTCTAAAAACAGGTTATACCCTTTGTTTAACGCCGTAATCAGACTTTGCAAAAATTGCACGGGTTGACGGCATTGTTGTCTCCAGTAACTTGCATCGGGCGTATTTGCTATAGTTTGTCCGTTAATTCCTGAAAGTATTGGAATTTGGGGCTGCTCGTAAGAAATACTACGAGCAGCAGTTTCAAAATCATCTAAAATTGACTCTATTAATGGAGAGTGAAAAGCACCGTCAACTGATAGTAATTGAACAGCTATTTTTTGGTTTTTGCAGTTGGCTACAATTTCATCAACGCTATTACTTTCTCCAGAAATTACAATTTGTTGAGGATGGTTAATAGCTGCAATTGAAACTGTATTACTATAGTTTTGAATTAGATCAAGTACCGTAGCTTCATCTGCAAAAATTGAAGCCATTTTTCCTGTAGGCGCAGTTTGCATTAATTGCCCACGTTTAACAATTAATTCTAAACCTGCTTCTAAACTAAATACTTTTGCAATACAAGCTGCGACATATTCACCAACGCTATGACCAATTAGTAAACTTGGTGTGATTCCCCAAGATTGCCACAGCATGGCAACTGAATATTCTAGAGCAAATATAGCTGGTTGAGCGTATGCAGTTTGATTGAGTAAATCTGTGCGATCGCCAAATAATATATCTTGTAGTGGATACTCTAAATAATTCGCTAAAATATCTGCACATTTGTCAATATATTTACGAAATGTAGGTTGGGTTTGGTAAAGTTGATGACCCATACCTGCATAACAAGCTCCTTGACCAGTGAAGAGAAAGACAATTTTCGGTTGTTTTTCTCCTGCAAAACGTTGATAAAAAGTAAAATTATCAATAGTTTTTTCGTCAGCAAAAGTCGCTAATTTTTGTTGCAATTCTGATAATGTATCTGCAACAATCGCCAATCGTTCAGCTAGAGGCGATCTACCCATTGCCGCACTATGGCAGATATCTCCAATTTCTAGATGAGATTCTAAGTGGGTGTAAAAACGTCGCGCTAGTTCTTTTAAAGCTGTTTCGTTATGAGCGGAAATCGTCAACAGATGACTCGGACGTTGCAGCTTAATTTCTGGTGTGTTGCCAACAGGAGCTTGTTCGACAATTACATGAGCATTTGTTCCAGAAAAACCGAAGGAACTCACCCCAGCAATGCGGAGTTCACCATTGTTAGACCAGGGTATTGTTTGACCGGGAATTTTAATTGGATACCCTTGCCAATTAATCAGGGGATTAGGTTCTTGAAAGTGAAGATGAGGCGGAATTTCACCATGCTGGAGGGCGAGAATTGTCTTGATCGTGCCTGCTATCCCTGCGGCGGCTTCGAGATGTCCGATATTAGTCTTAACTGAACCGACGTAAAGAGGTTGCGATCGCTCTCCATAAACAGCAGCGATGGCGTTCATCTCAATAGGATCGCCTAAAGAAGTTCCCGTGCCATGTGCTTCTATATACCCTACCTCCTGGGGTTTGACTCTGGCATCAGCTAAGGCTTGGCGGAGTAAATCTTGTTGGGCGGGGCCGCTAGGAACTGTCAACCCGGCGGCTGCACCGTTATGATTGACCGCAGATCCTCGGAGGAGGGCGAGAATGCGATCGCCATTTTTCTGGGCGACAGACAAGCGTTTCAAGACTAAAACCCCACACCCTTCTCCCCGCACATAACCGTTTGCAGCTGCATCAAAAGTCTTGCAGCGACCATCGGGAGACATCATCCCCGACTGGGAAAGGTTAATCGTAATTGCCGGATTTAAGATCAGATTTACTCCAGCTACTAAAGCTAGTTCGCATTCATGATTTCTTAAGCTGCGAATAGCTTGGTGAATGGCAACCAGTGAAGAAGCACAGGCTGCATCAATAGACATACAAGGGCCGCGGAGGTTTAAAAAATAAGATAGCCGTCCTGCTGCGGCACTTAGGGCGTTTCCTGTACCAAAAAAAGAATCGATTTCATCATAGTTGCTTTTGTAGACTGTCATCGCGTGGTCAACACTAGTTATACCGACAAACACACCCACGCGATCGCTTACTAAATTAGTTGGTGGTAAATTGGCGTTTTCTAAAGCTTCCCATGTCACTTCCAGGAGTAACCTTTGTTGAGGGTCCATTGAGGTTGCTTCGCGGGAAGATATGGAGAAGAAACGGGCATCAAATTCTGTAATATCCTGTTGTAAAAATCCTCCATAACGAGTGTTCATTTTGCCGGGAGTAGGTTCTGGAGCATAAAATTTTGAGATATCCCAACGGCTTTTAGGAACTTCTACAATTGCGTCAAGTCCGGCTTTACAGGAATTCCAATAAGCTTCAGGAGAATTTATGCCTCCAGGGAAACGACAACCCATCCCAATAACAGCAATTGACTCGCTTTGTCTGGTTTCTAAATCGGTAATGCGAGCCTGCATTGCCTCCATTTTTGTTAAGGTTGATGCTATGAGTTTTTTATAATCTGTAGTTTGAGCCATATAATTTTTTTAACGCAGAGTGACGCGGAGGTTTACGCTAAGGTTCGCAAAGTGTTAGTTAAAGGTGCTTTATTCATCATATTGTTCGAGTTCTGCTAGCTTTTGATTAAGTAGTGTTGCTAGTTCGTCTTCATCAAGGCTGTCATAAGGATTTGGAGCAGATGTTTGTGAGTTTATTTCTACCTCAAATTCGATACTATCAGCTAAGACTTCTTCTTTCAGATAATTACTAATACTTGTGATATTAGGGTAATCAAATATTACAGATGATGGTAAAGTGCAAGCTAAGTTAATTTCTAGCCGATTTTTAAATTCTAGTACCATTAACGAATTTAAACCTAACTCTAAAAATGAGGTTTTTTGAGGAATAACAGTACTTGGGGCTAATCCGGTAACTTCGCGTAAAACTTGCTCAACTCCTTGAGCTAAAGTTGTTGTTCGCTCATCTACAGCTACAGATTTTAATTGTTTTAACAATTTTGCTTCTTTGCTATTTTCTTTGATTGCGATCGCTTCAGCAAAGAATGGTTGATTAATCTGAAAAGCTTGATAAAAAGTAGACCAATCAATATCAATAATAGCTCCTTGAGAAACGTTAGCCAGAATCAACTGGCTGAGATATTTGAGGGCGGTATCAGAAGACATACTTTGAATACCCCAATTAGCAAAACGTTGTTTGTCAATTTCATTTCCTGTATCCCATGCTCCCCAATTGATACTGATACTTGGTAATCCTAAACTTTGTCGTTGCTGCATTAAAGCATCCATAAAAGCATTCGCAGCCGCGTAACTACTTTGACCGGGCGAACCGAGAATTACAGCAGCAGAAGAAAAGGCAACAAAAAAGTCTAAAGATAGATTGCGGGTGTAGCGGTCTAATAATAAAGTACCTTCTACTTTGGGACGCATGACATTTTGATATCTTTGCCAATTTTGATTGCTCAAAAGACCATCATCTAAGACAGCCGCCGCGTGAATTACTCCACGTAAAGAAGGTAAATCTGTGCCAAAACGGGAGAAAAGTTGTTCCATATCTGCTGCTGAGGTAATATCAGCGCTGATAATTGTAATCTGTGTACCATTTTTAGTTAACGAGGCGATCGCTTCTGGTTGAGATTTAACATTGCGGCTACACAAAACTAAATGTTTAGCTCCCATTTCTGATAACCACTCAGCCATTAGCAAGCCCAGTTTACCTAAACCACCAGTAATTAAATAAGTTCCTTCTTTGGTAACTAGCTGTTGTTTTTGGGCTGTAGGGATTGTTGCAGATACTAACCTTGCTCCATAGCGGTTTCCTTGGCGTAAAGCTAGGCGTGACTCGCTGCTAGAAGCGTGGAATTCGTTGAATAAAAATTCAGCTTCATTCAGTTCTACCGTGGGCGATAAATCTAAACATACACAACGAATTTGTGGGTATTCATTATTAATTACTGCGCCTAATCCCCAAAGGGAAGATTGTTGAGGTTGCAAATCAGTCTCAGCTAGCACTCGATTTGCACCGCGAGTTATTAACCATAAATCAGGTAGTTTTTTCCAACTAGTAGTAATTTGAATTAAGTGCAATGCAGCATGACAACTCTTGTAAACTGTATCCGAACATTCTTCATCAGGTACATTTTCCCAAGCATAAATCACACCCGTAGGAAATTCTCCCGATGGATATGCTTCTTGATATAAGCGTTGAAAATCAGATTTTTGAGATCGATTGATGATAAACTCATTTTGAGAATGGCATTTATATTCATCACCAAATTCTACAGTGATGACTCGTTCTCCAGCTTTTTTCAATAAATCGCTCGACTGATTCAATGCTGTTCCAGGATGGACAAACACTAACCAAGAATTTTGAGAGTTTCCTGTAAAAGTTGGAAGTGTATCAAGCTTTTGCCATTGAACCTGATAAAACCAATTATTTTCAGTTTCCTGCCATAAACGTTGTAAGATCGCCGGATTAGTACGCCGTGCTGTTAAGTCTGTAAACCGAGCGCAAAGCTGTTCTTGCTCATCGTAAACATCTACGTTTACGCATATTTCACCGTTAGTATTAGATTTAACATCAATGTGCGTCCAAGCTTGAGTACCAGGATTGCCAAATAATTCTAATGAAGAGAAACCATAAGGTAAATGTAATTCTTGGCCGTGAACTTCTGGGAAAGCCGCACCAACACTTTGCAAGCAAGCATCTAAAAGCACGGGATGCAGACAATATCGCCGATCTGTCAAACTGCGATCGATACTAATCTTAGCTTGAGAACCATTGCTTAAATAATTTAGTTCTTGAATAGCTTGAAAACGCTTACCATAGCTAATTCCCATCTGCTGATAAAGCTGATAAAATTTGGAAATCTCAACAGATTCTCCTTTGTTATCAGACCAATTACTAACAGATGTGGGTATTTTTTGATTGTTGGGTTTAATTTCACCAGTTACATGGAGAATCCAGTTATCTTTTGCCGAATCACTACTAAATATTTCAAAACCATAGCCAAATGGCTTATTAGGCTTAAAAATCATTTGTAATCTGGTTGGAGATTGAGATAAAAGTAATCCCTGATGAATAGACACATTTTGAATAATCGCCAAATTATCAGTAAATATTTTCTGGCTAGCTACTAAAATGGCTTCAATAAAACCCGTAGCCGGAAATAAGATTTTTCCAAATACCTTGTGTTCTTCCAGATATTCTGGATTATCAGCACTTATCTCTCCTTCAAAAATAAATTCTCCCGTAGCTAGTTTTTTCACATCGCTAATAAAAGGATGCAACTTAGTTTTGATATCGGCTACAGAAAATTGTGAATTTGACAGCCAGTAACGTTCTCGCTGAAATGGATAAGTAGGTAAAGGAACCCGTTTTCCTTGCTTAAATACCTCTGTCCATTCTACAGAATAACCATTAACAAAAAGTGTCGCTAAACTTCTGTACATCTGAGTTTGTTCATCTTGTCCGGGTACGATACTGGGTAGCCATGATATTTCTTTAATTTGATAAGTTAGCCGTGCTATACCCAGTAACACAGGCTTCGGCCCTAACTCTAAAAAATGGCGATAACCACTGTCAATTAAGAATTTAAATCCTTTACCAAAATGCACAGTGTTGCGAAGATGGCGCAGCCAATAATCAGGAGTAGTAATTTCTTGACCAATTGGTTTCCCCGTGATATTGCTAATAATAGTCAAGCTTGGTTCATGGAAAGAAATTTTATCTAAAACCTTGGCGAACTCATCAAGAATTGGCTCCATTAACAGAGAATGAAAAGCATGAGATACTGCCAAGCGTTTAGTTTTATAACCCTGTTCTATAAAAGTTTTCTCTAGTCGATCAACAATTTCACTCAAGCCAGAAATGACATTAATTGCACCATTATCTGCGGCAATATTTACTTGATTTTTGTATAGAATAAGATAATTTGCTACTGTTTGATAATCAGCATAAATTGCTGCCATTGCCCCATTCTGCGGTAATTCTCCCATCAAGCGACCGCGTTGGACGACTAATTGCAAGGCGTCTTCTAAAGAAAAGACTCCTGCTAAACAAGCGGCGACATATTCACCAATGCTGTGTCCTAAAAGTGCAGAAGGTTGTATTCCCCAAGATTGCCATAATTTAGCAAGTGCATATTCAAGTGCAAAAAGTGCTGGCTGTGTGATTTGAGTCTGTTCGAGCAACTCGCTATTTGGCAATTGAAAGATTAAATCTAACAGCGATTTTCCTAAAATAGGTTCTAAGATTTTGTTACAAAGATCCAAAGTATTTCTAAAGACAGGTTCTTGGTTGTAAAGAGTTTGTCCCATCCCTGAATATTGAGAACCTTGTCCTGAAAATAGAAAAGCTACATTTGGTTGAGTTTCTGATGAAATTGGCGTAATTACATTATGAGAATCTTCACCTGTTTGGAAATCAGCAAGTGCTGTTTGTGCTGTAGTAATTGAGTCGGCTAAAACACACAATCGATGTTGGAAAACAGCCCGCCCTGTACTGGCAGTAAAACAAGCATCTGCTAAATTAACAGACTCATTCAAAGCGTACTGATAATTTTTGGCTAACTCTTTGAGAGATTTTTCAGAACGAGCCGAAAGCGGCAGTAGGTAAAATTTATTCTCGGATTTTTGCGGAGAGTTAGATGCAATTTCTCCAACAATAATATGAGCATTAGTACCACTAAATCCAAAAGAACTTACTCCCGCGATGCGTTCTCGTTCGCTAGAATGCCAGTCTTTTCCATGTACTGGAACTTCAAAAATATGAGAACTCCAATCAAAACGGGGGTTGGGTTGTTGAAAGTGAAGATGGGGAGGAATTTTATGGTGTTGTAAGGCTAAAACAGTTTTGATTAACCCAGCAATTCCGGCTGCTCCTTCTAAATGTCCTAAATTAGTTTTGACAGAACCAATAATTAAAGGTCGATTTTGAGGACGATCGCCAAATACCGCAGCCATACTTTCTAATTCTATCGGATCGCCGATCGCAGTCCCAGTACCATGAGCTTCGATAAAATCTATTTGCTCTGGTTTTAGTTTCGCTGTCTTTAGTGCTTGCTGTAATAATTTTTCTTGAGCATCGCCATTAGGTACAGTCAACCCACTACTCGGGCCATCATGATTCACGGCTGTACCATGAACTCTAGCTAAAATGCGATCGCCATTTTTAATTGCTTGACTTAACCGCTTTAAAACAATCATCCCGCAACCTTCGCCGCGCACCATACCATTAGCACTCGCATCAAAAGTCTTGCAACGTCCATCAGGTGCAAGCATCTGAGCGCGACTTTCAATTAAGGAAATTACCGGGGTTAACATGATGTTGACACCACCCGCCAAGGCAAGATCGCACTCACCATTACGCAACGCATTGCAAGCTAAATGTACTGCTACTAAAGAAGAAGAACAAGCAGTATCAACCGTCATTGATGGCCCTTGCAAGCCCAGTACATAAGAAAGACGACCGGCGGCTACACTTACAGAAGTTCCAGAACCGGTATAGGCGTTGATTGCTTCTGGTGCATAACTCAACTGGGCATAGTCTTGAGTCATCGCCCCCACAAAAACACCAGTTTGACTGTTGCGTAACTGCTGCGGATTTTGTCCGGCTGATTCTAAAGCTTGCCAAGTAGTTTCTAGTAGCAAGCGTTGCTGAGGATCTATAGCGACAGCCTCGCGGGGGATAATACCAAAAAATTCCGCATCAAATCGATCTATTTGTTCTAGAAATGCTCCGTAAGGAGAATATATTTTTCCTGGTGTATCTGGTTCGGGATGATACCACGCTTGGATATCCCAGCGATCGCCTGGAACTTCTCTGACTGCATCTTTCCCTTGTTCTAAAAATTGCCAGAATGATTCCAAATCATCCGCACCCCCAGGAAATCGGCAAGCCATCCCCACAATCACAATTGGATCTTCTGCTTGCTGTGGTTTTTCTGAGAGGATGTTTGAAAAATCATCAAGTTTACCGTATAACCCCTCTCCAAACCTCTCCCCCACTGGGAGAGAGGCTTTGAAACTGCCATTCTCTACAAGGAAAGGGGGGTTAGGTTGATTAGGATTGAGTTTTTGTACAGGAGTTTGTATTTCCGAAATATTTAAAACTTCTCGCAGGAGATAATCTGCTAAAGTTTCCACATTGGGAAACCGAAAAGTAATTGTTGTGGGTAAAGAGCAGTTGAAATCTATTTGTAGAAGATTGCGAAGTTCTGTAGAGGTGAGTGAGTCCATCCCCATATCAAAAAAGCCTTGTTGGGGAGATATTTCCTTAGTTGACAATCCTAATACAGTGGAAACTCGCAAACTAATCTGGCGGATAAGTAAATCGCGGCGCTGTTTTACAGGTACGGTTTGCCATTGCTCTAAAATATTTGATGCAGTTTGAGATTTAGCTTTTCCTTGGGGTAAGAAGTTTTGATAAAAGCTTTGATTAATGTATGGAAAACGCTTCCAGTCAATAGCAATTACACCAGCACGCACAATCTTGTTTAACAAGATTTTTTCTAAAGTATTGAGTGCTAAATCGGGTGCGATCGCATCATAACCTTTGGCTGCTAATCTTTCTAGAACATTGCGATCGACTGCTGCACCAATTTCGCTCCACGGCCCCCAATTGACGACTGTTGCAGGCAGATTGCGTGCATGACGATAATAGGTAAAGGCATCCTCAAAGGCATTTGCAGCCGCAGCATTAGCTTGTCCCGCCGAGCCAATTAGCGACACCGCAGAGGTATAACAAACAAAGAAATCTAAAGGATCGTTCAGAGTTAGTTGATGCAGTAGCCAAGTTCCTTTCACCTTGGGCGCGAGAACATGGTTAAAACGTTCTGGTGTCAGTCGCAGTAATGTTGTATCGTCTAAAGTGCCAGCGATGTGGAAAATTCCCCGTACTGGATACTGCGATCGGCATTCTTCTAGTAGGGCGTGCAGTTTCTTTGCATCTGTGACATCAACATCTTTAATTTGGATATCTGTGTTAGTTGATTGCAGGCTTTCCAGAATTTCAGGAGTGAGAGCTTTTGCACCACTGCGACTGCATAATACTAAATGACGAGCGCCACGTTCTATCATCCATCGGGTTGTGGCTAAACCTAACCCGCCTGTACCACCAGAAATTAGATAAAAGCCATCTTGACGTAAATTGATGTTTCCATTTGCTAGTTTGCGCTCTACCAAACGCGGAGAAAAGCGTTGTTCGCCCCGCAAAGCGATACGGTTTTCTTGGGTGTTGCGGTAAATTTCTCTAAATAATTTTTCTCCTAAATCTTGGGCGTGAGGATCTAAATCAATTGCTCTAAAATTTAGTTCGGGATGCTCTAGAACTAAGCTCAAAGCGATTCCCAATAACGAAGATTGGGCTGGAGAAGTTAAGGTGGTGCTTTCTTTTGCTGGGACAGAACCTTGAGTGATAAGAATCAGTGCAGGTGGATTTTCTTGTTGTAATAATGCCTGAAGTAAAAATAGGAAACGTCTACAATGAATCTCTACTGCTTGATAAATTTCGCCTTCTATTTCTTGTAAGGGCCAGAGGTAGATTATTTCACGAGTTTCTGGCGTTAAAAGGTTTTGTAATAGTGATAAATAATCGTCGGCGTGATCGGGATCGATTTCTTCAGGGGAAATGAGAGAACAAGCAACTCCCCTTTGTTGGAATGGGGCGATTAAACTGCGAGTAATTCCTTTATTATCGGCAAAGATTAATTCATGAGAAACAGACTTAGGATCGCCATTTTCTTTAGCAATGATGACGCTTTGTCGTAATAGATTGCGTGTCTCTGGTTTGGTTGGTTCGATGACGTTAACTTCTACAAATCCATGATTAGCGAGTAAATTTTGCCAATGTTCCGTATCTACTAAAGGATAACAATTTCGGAGTGGATCTTGACTACATAACCACCATCCCTCTGTTAAACCAAAGGTTAAATCTACCCAACGACGCGCCCCAGTACTTTCTAATAGTATTAGTAGAGCATCAGGAGCTATTAAAGAACGGACATTTTCAAGTGTTTTGTTAATATCTGTTGTGGCATGAAGAACGTTAGCAGCGATAATAATATCAAAACTTCCTGGGAGAAAACCTTGAGTAAGAGGATTTTTTTCTATATCTAAAGTTTGATATTGAATGAAGGGATAATCACTAAAACTTTCTTTGGCTCTGGTTAAAAAACTAGAAGAAATATCGGTAAATATATATTCAATTTGTGGAGGTAAATGTGGTAAAATTGCTGCGGTAGCAGAACCCGTTCCGCCTCCAATTTCGAGGATTCGTAGCTGACGATTTGTTGGTAACGTTGCTACTGCACATTTAATTGTGGCTGCAACTAGTTCATTCATCAACTTAGCACCAGCCGCATCAGAATATACAGATGCGATCGCATTCAAATCGCCTTGAGGAAATAATAATTCTAACGGCTCAATTTGGCGACGCATTACCGCAGCTAAAGCCGAACCACAACGTTCTATTAAATTAATTTCTGCCAGATAATCAGAAAATTCGCTGCGGAGGTTTTGGACTTGCAATTGAGATGCAAGTATCTCTGGTTCTTTGGTGAATAACCAGTCATTTTTTTGCAGATTAAGAATACCCTCCTCCGCTAGAATATCTAAACACCGCGATAATAAAGGGCGATAAAAATCAACTACTCCACCTCGAACAGCAATTTGTTCTTCTTGATAAATTTGATCTAATTCTGGTTGCCAATTAAGCTCTTTTAAACCTTCCCATATATAACTTACGCTTAAACTTTCCATCTCTTCAAGCAAGCGTTCGTATTGGGACAATTTATTTGCCAATTGCTGTTCTAATTCCTGTGGTTGGACTTGAGTTTTAATGACATCAGGAGTTATTAGAGATTCTCTACCATCAGGTAATAATGGTGCTAAAGTAATCCACTCTTCTAGGTAAGATTGTGGTTCGCTTTGATGGTGGATAAGTTCTTGGCGCTGAACAGATTTGAGTTCAAATCCTGTAATTGCTACTAGTAGATCGCCTTGTTCTGAATATATATCAATATCAGAGATAATATAATTCTCAGAAATTTGAGTTAGTCTAGCTGCACTGATAACACGATCGCTTGGAGAGTTTAAGAATTGAAATTTAGCAATGCGGACTGGTACATAAGTTACAGATGATTCTTGCTGAAATAAAATCGCAGCGATCGCCTGAAAACAAGCATCTAACATCGCCGGATGAAAACGATAATTTTTCGCTTCTAAACTCTGACTATTTGTTAATTTTATTTCAGCAAATGCACTATTTTTACCAGATTTAAGCTGATTGATTATTTGAAAGCTTCTACCGTAATTGACTCCCGATTTTTGGTAGGTTTCATAAAATGAATTAATATCAAGCTGTTCTGGATAATTAGCAGCTAATTGTGCTAAATTTTGGCGATTTACATTTAGTGACTTTAAATCCTCAATTTTTCCGCTAACAAGTTCATCCCAGCTATTATTACTTTGATGATATATCTGAAAGTTATTTCGGTCAATAATTAGTTGTAGTGTATCTTCTTGTTGTTGCAGTAATAATGCTTTTTTAAATTCAATATTTTCTAAATTTACTGCTTGACTTTCTGTCGCCGCTAACGCCATTTCGATAAATGCTGCACCGGGAAATATCGGTTTCTCAAAAACTTGATGTTCTGCTAAAAATGCAGGGCTATTTTGACTAATACTAGCTCGATATTGAATAGAAGATAGAGGAGAGGAGAAGCGATCGCCTAGTAAAGGATGTCCAGAATGAGGGCGATGAGATTTAGTAGCAGAGTCTATCCAGTAGCGTTTGCGAAGAAAAGGAGAATTGGGTAAACTAATTTTCTGCCCTGAGCGAGAACGATGAAATTCTTTCCAATTAATATTTACACCTCGTACATACAGTTCGGCTAAGACTGTTTGTATTTGCTGATAATTACTGCAATCTTTCGCTAAACTACATAAGCAAAGAATTTCATTCGTAGGTAAATTACTACGCTCTATATTAGCTAAAGTAGGCTGATTTCCAATTTCTAGAAATATTTTATAACCCATCTGATGCAGAGTGGCAATTCCTTTATCAATATTGCCTGATTGACGTAGCTGTTGCACCCAGTAAGCCGCAGTTTTAATAGAATTACTCACAACTTCACCATTCAAACTGGAAATTAAAGTGAGTTGCGGATTGTTATAAGAAACTTCTTCAGCTACTTTTTTAAAAGCTAAAAATTTGCTTTCTCCAGATAATTGAGCGCGAGTTGCAACTAACTTAACTGCATCCTCCAGCGAAAAAACTCCAGCTTGTTGAGCAGCAATATACTCGCCCGAACCATAGCCGAAAATTGCCGAAGGGCGAATTCCCCAAGATTTCCAGAGTTCACAAAGAGCATATTGCAGAGTGAATACTGCTGGTTGAACATATAAAGAATCGTCTATATTTTGATTTTTATCGAGTAAGTCTTCTAGAGAGAAATTTAAATAATTTTGGAATAGGCGATCGCATCGAATCAAAGCATCACGAAATACAGGTTCATTGACAAAAACTTCTTTCCCAATCCCAGAGAATATCTTGACATCATTGCAAACAAAAGCGATTTTGGGATTTGTTTGTACCTCGTTGTGAATAATATTAGTTTCTCGACTATTATTGCTAGCAAAAGCCTGAAGCTGTTCTCGAAAATTGGCAGTGTTGGAAACTAATAAAGATAATCTTTGTTGATGGTGAAAACGACCTGTATTTAGAGAAAAAGCGATATCAGTTAAGTTAACATCACCTTTTTGGTCAATATAATCAACGAAGTTAGTAGCTAATAGACGCAAACGTTCATCATCTTTAGCAGACAGAGTAACCAGTACAGGAAATGTATTTGTAGTCGCAGATTGTACTTGTGGAGGTTCGCTCAAGATAACATGAGCATTAGTTCCCGATGCTCCAAATGAACTGACTCCGGCTGCTTTCATCTTGCCATTGTTAACAGTCCAAGGACGAGTTTGTGTCACCACATCTAACGGTAAGCTATCCCAATTAATATGAGGATTTGGTTTTTGCAAATTGAGATGAGCCGGAATTTCAGCATGGTAGATAGATAATACAGTCTTGATCAAACCAGAAATTCCTGCTGCCGCCGCCAGATGACCGAGATTTGTTTTGAGCGAACCGACTAACAAAGGTTGAGATGGAGAGCGATTGATGCACAAAGCATCAGCCATCGCTTTAATTTCAATGGGATCTCCCAAAGATGTACCAGTACCGTGAGCCTCGATATAATCGATAGCATCGGCGCTTAAACGAGCGTCAGCGAGAGCCTCACGAATTAAATCTGTCTGCATCGGGCCGTTAGGAACTGTAAAGCCGCCACTCGCACCATCGTTATTTACGGCTGTTCCCCGAATTAACGCCCAAATGCGATCGCCATCTTCTAAGGCTTCACTCAATCTTTTTAAAACGACAACTCCGCACCCCTCACCAATCCCAAACCCATCAGCGCTTTCGTCAAAGGTTTTACACCTACCGTCAGCAGCTAACATCTGATTTTTGCACAATGCGATCGGCACTTCCGGCGTGAGAATTAAGTTCACTCCCCCCACCAACGCTTGTCGGCATTCCTGCGCCCGTAAAGAACGGCAAGCCAGATGAACTGCTACCAACGAAGAAGAACACGCCGTATCGATCGCCAGACTGGGGCCATTGAGATTCAAAAGATAAGAAATGCGTCCGGCAGCAGCATTTAGATGGTTGCCAGAAATATGATAAGCACCAACTGTGTTATAATCTCCTCCTGGTGCAATCAGACGAGCATAATCGTTGTTTGTGATGCCAATAAAAACGCCAGTTTTGCCGATTCTGGCGTTAGGCGCAGCCATAGCAGCATCTTCTAACGCCTCATAGGCAACTTCTAAGAGTAATCTTTGCTGGGGATCGATATGCAAAGCTTCTCGCGGTGCAATCCCGAAAAAGTGCGGATCGAACATCGAGACATCATCGAGAAAACCGCCTTGAGATACATAAATTCTGCCAGGTTTACCACGGTCTGAGTCATAAAAATCAGATATATTCCAGCGATCGCCAGGGATATCTCTGAGTGTATTACCACCAGCTTTCAGAAAAGACCAAAATCCTTCAGGAGTAGAAATATTTTTACCAAAACGACAACCCAAACCAACAACTGCGATCGGTTCGCTTTGTTGAGCTTCAACAGCCTTTAATTTCTCCTTCGCTTCATTCAGTGCCTTAAACACTCTCGCTTGGATAGACTTGTCGTTATCTGATATATCCATAAACCTGAATTAATTACGAATAATTACGAATTACCCAAAAAAGCCTCTAAATCTGCAAGCTCTTGTAAAATTAAATCCTCATCAACCTCCTGCTGAATAGGAGCAACATTTGCAGATACATTAACCTGCCAACCAAAAACCTGTTCCATTAAATAATCAACCAATTTTGTAATATTGGGAAAATCAAATATTAGAGAAGTAGGTAAAGAAACCTCCAATCCTTTTTCTAAACGATTCTTTAATTCTATAGAAAGTAAAGAATCAATTCCCATTTCTAAGAATCCTCGATCTGGATTAGGTATCTCCTTTATCCCTAAAATAGTAGCTACTTGTTTCCCAACGTATGTAAATAAATGTTCTCGACGTTCTCCTGGGGGAATCTCTTCTATCAAACGGCGCGAACTACTTGATTCTTTAATTGATTTAACATCAATTTTGGTTTGTCCTAATTTCTTTAAAAGAGGTTTATTACCATGAAATTGATAAATGTTTTTGAACTGTACCCAATCTACATCAGCTAGTAAAATTTGCGTTTTTCCAGACCCCATTATCGCGGTCATCGCTGCCAAAGCTTTATTCAGAGGAATTTCTTTCATACCAATTTGTTTGAGCCAATCTTCATATTCTTGAGAAACTATGCCGTTTCCAGCTAATAATGCCCAATTCAAACTAGTAGCAGGTAATCCTTGAAGATGACGTAAATGAGCTAATGCATCCATTAGATGATTAGCAGCATCGTATAAACCTTGCTCTTTGGCTCCCCAAATTGCACCTGCGGAAGAGAAAAATACAAAGTAGTCTAATTGCGTTGCTAAAGATAACTCGTGTAAATTCCAAGAACCGCGAACTTTAGCCTGAAAAACCTCTGCGAGATCGTCTAATGTACATTCGCTTAATCTAACTTTGCGTCCTGATACTCCGGCGAGATGGAAAATACCTCGTAGTGGATGAGATGTTTTTTGGATATTAGCAAAGATGCGGGACATTTGCTCAAAATCTCCAACATCTGCCTGACAAACTTCTACAGATGCTCCTCTTTGTTCTAAAGTTCTGAGATTTTGAATAATTTCTGCAAATTCGGTTTGTGACTCCCACTCAGATCGTGATGGAAATTGGCGGCGCGTAGTCAAAATCAAATTTTTCGCACCCAAATCAACTAGATGCTGGGCAAGTTGCAACCCTAGATGACCAATACCTCCTGTAATCAAATAGGTTGCTTGAGCTTGGATAGTGACTGGTTTTGTCGGTAGAGATTCTTGGGGAGAAAGACGCGCAACGTAAGCTTGACTGTTGCGGAAGAGAAGATGATCTTCTGTGACATTTGTCAATCCTGAGAGTAAAGCGGCAAGATTTTGAGCAATATCGGCGTGGGGGTCGAGGTCTATCATTCCCCCCCATAATTCTGGTTCTTCTAGCGCCATCACGCGCCCCAAAGCCCAAAGGGGAGATTGAATCACAAAAGAGGGCCGATCTAATTTAAAAGGTTGACCGCCTTGGGTGACAAGAAACAATTTAGGCGGTAATGGTATTTTTTTAATCGCCTGGAGAAGATTTAAGAAATTGCTACAGCGATGAAATAAAGTAGACTCATATTGCTGGCTTTCATCAGCATTTACAAGATAAATAATCCCACGCAAAGATGGAGATGAAGCTAACCATGTTTCTAGCTCAGAGCTATTTTTAGAATTGGCGATCGCACAATCACCACAATCTTTTATTAGTTGCTGTTGAATTGCTACAGCTAGATTGTCGCTTTCATCGGTAAAAATTAGCCAATTACCTGAAATATCGCTAGTTCGATCGGTATTTTGGGCAACAATAATACTTTGCTGAAATAAAGGACTGCCAATTTTTTCGTCAGGAGAAATAAATTCAGCTTGAGCAAAGCCAGATTCTAAGAGGATAGATTGCCAAGTAGATGCTGTAATGATGGGATGGTCTGGGCGTAAATTGCGCTCGCTAAACCGCCACCAACCTTGAGCCACACCAAATATCAAATCAATCCACCGCGATTGATTGGTAAGTTCTAGGAGTAATAAATGTCCTCCAGGACGCAGCAAACCTCGAATGTGAGGTAAGGTTTCTCTTTGTAAATCCTGTGTAGAATGCAATACATTTGCCGCAATAATCAAATCGTAAGAATTGGGTGAAAAACCTTGAAGTTCGGGGTCTTTTTCTATGTCCAAAACTTTGTATTCGATGAAGGAAAATTGAGCAAAAGTATCTCTAGCAGTTTCTAAAAAGAATGGCGAGATATCAGTAAATGTGTAAGTGATTTTACCAGAAGCGCAAGCTGGGAGGATTTGATGGGTAGTGGCTCCAGTTCCCGCACCAATTTCTAGAATTCTGATTGGTTCAAGTTGAGAATACTTGGCTAATAAAAGTTCAACAGTTTTAGAGATACCAAGGTTGAGAACTTCTGCCCAAGATGTATCTTTATAAAACTCTGCGGCTCCAATTTGCCCATCTTGAGAAAATAAAATGGATAAAGGAGAAATTTTACCTGTAAGTATGGCTGCAAGATTGCCAGCAACTCGCCTAAACAGTGTTAATTCTACACGAGCATTTGGGTACTGAACAATCAAATCTTCTACTGTTAGAGCGGGAGCGGATTGTCGCGGTTCACTGATGATTTTCCAGTTAGAACCCTGTTTTTCTAAAATGCCTGTTTCTGCCAATATATTCAGGCAATGTTGCCACAGCAATCTATGCTCCTCTTTAATACCAGCTTGACGGAAACTGTTTTCTGAAGAGAAGATAGTATTGATTTGAAATAGTTGCAAATCTTTTAAAGCTTGCACAATAAAGTCTGCACTGAGTTTTTCCATCTCTGAAAAAGCTAGAGAAACTCCTGTAAATTGTGCGAATTTTATTTGTTCTCCCAAATAAGAATCTAAAGCAGTTTGAATTGTTTCTAGATTTTGTAATTTGCTAGCTGATAAAGCATAAGGCAACCATTCCAACTGGTAAAGTAAGTTTTCAAAATTAGAATTACCAGTGTCTTGATGATGTAGCTGAATTAATTGTTGAACAATTGTTGATAAAGTTTGTTTTTCACCTTCAGAATAATTGCCAGTTTCTAGTAAAGTCTGCATCAAGCTTTTTGTATCTTTTTGAGACAGCATCTTGACAACAGCAGATTCTTCTGAAATTGACACTTGAGTCTTTAAAGGAATCCAATGTCGGCGTTGCTGGAAAGGATAAGTTGGTAAAGCGCATCTTCGAGGTTGGTAATCTTTATCAATACCAAACCAATCGATATCTGCACCACGTACATAAAGTTTGCCAAGGCTTTCTAGTAGAACTTCCCAATTAGAAAATCCTGAGCGTAAACTCGGTAATATTAGGGGGTCAGATAAAGATATCGATGATTGGATAATTCCTAATAAAATAGGTTGCGGGCCAATTTCAATAAAAGTATCACAACCTAAAGATTGCAGAGACAAAACTCCTTGATGAAATTGCACAGTATGCAACAAATGCTGAATCCAATACTCAGGAGTAACAATGCTGTCATCTGCAATTTCTCCTGTCAAGTTAGAGATGATGGGAATTTGAGGTTTGGCAAAGTCAATTTCTTGCAGAGTATTTTTAAATTCTTCGCATACGGGTGCGATTAGTGGTGAGTGAAAAGCATGAGAAACTTTGATTTGGCGAACTTTAATTCCTTCGTTGCTAAAGTGTTCGCAAAGGTGTTGAATAATTTTTTTTTCGCCGGAAATCACTGTATGTTGTTCGGCGTTGATGGCTGCGATCGCAATTTTTATTCCCTGATTTCTGCACAATTGGCGCACAGATTTTTCATCAAGAAAAATGGCTGCCATTGCTCCTTGCTCTGCGGGTAATTCCCCAATTAAATTTGCTCTGCGTACGATTAGTTTTAAACCACTTTCAATATCAAAAATTCCTGCAAAACAAGCAGCAGCATATTCACCCAAACTGTGTCCTAAAACAGCAGTCGGCTGAATGCCCCAAGAACGCCATAATTGAGCCAGTGCTACTTCAACAACAAATAAAGCTGGTTGGGTATAAGATGTACGATTTAAAGCTGCATCGGAATTAGCAAATATCACTTGCAGTAAAGATTTACCAGTGAGTTCTTGATATATCTTTTCACATTGGTCTAAAGTTTGCCGGAAAGTTGGTTGAGTTTGATAGAGTTGATGAGCCATTCCCGGATATTGAGAACCTTGTCCTGTAAACAAGAAGGCAATTTTGGGAGGCTGCTTTTCATCAACTTGAGCGTGAATTACTGACTCTATATCTTGTTGTCCAAACTGATGCAATTTAGTGACAAAATCATCAATTTCAGAACCAGTTATCGCCAAACGATTCCTGAATTTAACTCGGCTAGTATTGGCTGTGAATGCGACATCACAGATATCGCTTTCAGGATGATTTTCGAGAAATTCTGCATAGCTTTTTGCTAAATCTCCCAAAGCTTGTTCGGTTCTGGCAGAGAGTGTGAGTAAATGCTGGGGACGTTTGATGTCATTGGGCTGGAGATTAATGGCGGGAGCTTCTTCCAACACGATATGAGCATTTACGCCACCAATTCCTAAAGAGTTAACCCCAGCGCGTCGAGGCAATTCTTTACCATCTTGTTGCTTTGCAGTCCAGGGGATGGCTGCGGTATTGACATAAAAAGGAGTCTTGGAAAAATCAATTTGGGGGTTGGGAGTATTGAAGTGTAGAGTCGGGGGAATAATTTGATGTTTGAGAGCTAGAGCAGCTTTGATGAGACCAACAATACCAGAAGCAATTTGCATATGTCCGATATTTGTCTTCACAGACCCCAAAGCACACTCGCCCTGATGTGCGGCGCTGTATGCTCTAGCCAAGGCATCGATTTCAATGGGGTCTCCGAGTTTTGTACCTGTGCCATGAGCTTCTACAAAGCCAATAGTATCAGCCTCGACTCCGGCAAAGGCTAGTGCTTCGGCTGCGACTGAAGTCTGACCTTCTCCTCCTGGAGCTGCAAATCCCAATTTTGTGCCACCATCGTTATTGATAGCAGATCCTTTAATCACAGCGTAGATGCGATCGCTATCTGCTAGAGCATCTGTTAATCTCTTGAGTAAAACTACCCCAACGCCACTGCCAAAAATAGTACCATTGGCTTGGGCATCAAAGGCGCGACAATGCCCATCTGGAGAAACAATCAAACCTTCTTGATACAAATAACCGATCTTTTGGGGAGAGTTGACAGAAGCAGCTCCAGCTAAAGCCATGTCACTTTCACCATTGAGCAAACTTTGACAAGCCAGATGCACAACTACTAGTCCGGTGGAACAGGCTGTTTGGACGTTGACGCTAGGGCCACGCAGATTTAATTTATAAGAAATCCGCGTCGTCACATAGTCTTTATCGTTAGCCACCATTGTTTGGAACCCTCCCATCGAATCTAATGTGAAGGGTTGTAATTTGTCATTGCTATCTAATTGACCGCGATTTGGATAACAGTTATTGATAAAATAAGTGTTCATGCTTGCTCCAGCAAACATTCCGATCGCTCCCTGATATGAGATAGGATTGTAACCGGCGTTTTCTAAACACTCCCAGCTAGATTGGAGCAGTAAACGTTGCTGTGGGTCGAGCAATTCTGCTTCTCTGTCTGTGTATCCAAAGAAGTCGCTATCAAAACACTCTGCTTTATCAAGAATTGGTCTGGCTTTGACATAATTAGGCTGCTGAAAAAGTTCAGGAGAAACTCCCGACTCTAGTAATTCTTCTTCTGAAAAGAAAGATATTGTTTCGACACCGTTTTTGAGATTTTCCCAGAAACTATCAATGTTGTTAGCTCCAGGAAATCGACCAGCCATGCCAATAATGGCAATATCATGAGTGTCATGATGACGCGAACGGTTTTCGGCACGTTTGCGACTTGTTTCTTCTATAGCTGTTGTGGAATTAGATTCTTCAGTTAAGAAATGAGCTAATGTGGCAACTGTAGAATTTTTAAACATTTCAGCTAGAGGTAGCTGGCGACCAAAAAGTTTTTCTAATTGATTTTGGACGCGAATTAGGTGTAGAGAATGACCTCCCAATTCAAAGAAGTTATCGTGTAACCCGACTGAAAAAAGTTGCAAAACTTCACACCAAACAGCTGCAATTTGGCGTTCATTTTCAGACTGTGGTAAACTGGGGTTGTTTTGGCGATCGCTAGCTAAAGATTCATTGATTGCTTGGATGCGATCGGCAAATAATCCCTGTTCAAAATCTTTTTTTAATTTAGCTTTTTGAACTTTACCAATAGATGTTTTTGGAACTAACTCAGCCTCCAAGGGTATGACATAAGCAGGCGCAATTCCTACTTTCTGGGTTAAATGGCTGCGAATTTGTCTGACTAATTTTACCGAATGCTCAAGATTATTTGATTCTGGACTAAAAGTAATAACTAATAAATCTGTTTCTCTATTTTGGTCGAAAACTGCAAAAGCAGCCGTATATGAAATAGCTACACCATCTAATTCTTCTATCGTTGTTTCAATTTCATGGGCAAAATAGTTAATGCCGTTAATAATAATTTCTTGTTTTTCTCTACCAGTAATAACTAACTCACCATTGTGCAGATAACCTAAATCACCCGTAGTAAACCAACCTCTATCTTGAAAAACTTCTTGATTTAATTCGGGGTTATTATAATATCCTTCAGTCACAGAAGGGCCTTTAATCTGAAGTCGTCCAATTTCACCTTCTGGCAAAACATTCTTCTCTTGGTCAATAATCCGAATAATAGCTCCAGGAATCGGCTGTCCTAAAGATACAAAACTGTTCTCTTCTATCAGTTCATCTTTGCTTAAACCTGCTGACCAAGTAATTCCAGAACAAGATTCAGTCATCCCAAATGCTGGTTTAATTACTCTATCTCGCAATTGATGTTTTTCTAGAAGTTCTAAAAACAAGCGAATAGTTTTGACCGAAACTTGCTCTCCTGCATTCACTAAAAATTTGATTGAGGAGAGGTCATAGCAAGACTGGTTAAGTTCTTGGGCGTACTGATTAATTAAGGAGAATGCAAAGTTAGGGGCCCAAGAGATACTGACTTGATGCTTTTGAATCAAGTCTAACCATTTGAGTGGTTGACGCAGAATCAATTCAATTGGCACATGGATTTGATGACAAGCCAAATCCACAGCCATAATTCCTAAGAATACTATCGCCCCCACATGGTCTAAGGGCATCCAATTTAACGTAACTTCTTGTTGTGTAAAATTATTCATCCGCACTGTACCGGCGGACATGGATAAAAGGTTACGATGGTGCAACATCACACCCTTGGGTAGACCTGTACTACCAGAAGTAAATAGTAATAATGCCGGATCTAGTGGTGCAAGATGAGGTAATTCATCAGCCGAATGTTGGTTTGATGGAGATTGATGACTTCGTAAATCATCTATCGATACTACTTGCAATCCTTCTAAATTAGATTGAGTAGTTAGTTTTTCTATTTCGCTAATTAATTCACAATCGGATAATATAATAGGCCGATCTAAAATCTGCCAGACATTCTCAAGTTTTTTAACTGCGGCATTTTTTATATCGTAATTGGGAGCAATGCTCAGAGGTGCAGGAATAATTCCACCTAAAAAACAAGCCCAGAGTGCGGGAATAAAATCTTGACTTCTACCAATTTGCAATATAACTTTATCCCCTAATGTCAGTCCGTGCTGATAAAGTCCATCTAAAATAGTGAGGGCATCGTTATATAAATCTTTATAACTCTGAAAATATTCGGTTTCGTCATTTCTAATATATGTGATTCCTTGATTTTCACACTTGGCAGCATCATTCAATACTTCTGAAAGAGTCCGCCAGCTATCTTCTAATTGCCCACCAAAACTGATTGAATTTTTCAATATTCCTTCTTGCTCAGGTTTCTGAGGCGATTTTTCATGCAAATGAGTTTCGATGAGTTTCTTGGTTTGAGGGATATGCATATACTTTATTTTGGCAAGTGGTAGGTAATTACTTGACTCAATATTTGTGTCTTACTACTTTATATTTTTGTAAAGCTTGCATTCTCATTACTTGAAACTAGATTTTATCTGATTTTATCTATAGAAGTTTGTTTTTATAGGTTTATAAATAATTTGTAGGCAGTTATGGAAATCATCATAGTTATTTAAGTTATGTTACAAAAAATTGTTTATGGCAAAATTACTTATTAACCAAAACAACGGCGCATTCATCCGAGCAACATAAAATCTATGAATTAACTTACAGAATTAGCCGTTTGATACAAAAAAACTTTATAACTTTTATCATTAAATTTTTTAGAGATTTATCTACACAGGCTAACTTCTCATTTTACAACTTATGTAACTTAGCAGTACATAAATACTATATATGATTTGGGATTTTTTTGCTATTTAAGTTTAAATATAATCTCATTACCAAGATAAATATGCAATACCAATCAATTATTTTTCCTTAACTGTCTTAACTGTCTTAACTGTCTTAAATGTCTTAACTGTCTTAACTGTCTTAAATAGTTCGCAGGCAATCGATACAGAAATATCGATCGCAATTATCGTAGTTAAAATAACTGTTGTGTTAAACTTAGCTTGAGTAGAAGCATAGTTAGACTCAAAAGGAAAAACAACATAACTATATATCCTAGAGCGATCGCCAGCAATTTAATTAACCTGGTGTTAGTGGCTATGTAAGCTTTAGTAGATAGAGTATGCATAAATTTGCGATCGCTCGCTACTCAAAAAAAGTTTACAACTAAGCGAACTGTATACAATTCTATTCATACAAGCATTTTGGCTCTCAGCTGAATCCTAGTGTCAAAAATAGATGAAATTTTTCTAAATTACTTATTGTTTCCCAAACGCTTATGGTGTAAATTTAATCTCTATGGTTCTAGTATTTACTAGCTAGTTCTTCAAACACAATAGTTAATTAAGAATTTAATTAATAGGTAAATTCTACTCGACCAAAGAATAAGTTGAGTAATTTTGGCGTTATTAAGACTTAAAGCCAGTTTAGGATCGAAATATTATTACAGATTGTTTAACGTATAAATATTTTTTTGATATTAATAAAATTAATAATAATCGAAAAAAATAATGATTTTTCCATTTATTAATTACAGTAAAAAAATGATATCTTCTGTATTCAAACTAGAAGTTAATATTCTTAACCACCCATATAAACTAGATATAAACAATAATGAAGTAATACTGACAATATTTACTTTATAAATATGCTCTAAATGCGCAACACAAATGTACGGAGAAGTTTATGGAAGTGATAGAATCACATCTTGTTTCAATAGATTACCAAATTAGACAACTGCGAGAAATCCAGCCAGTAACACCTTTAGTTAATGGGGTAATTCATAATACAATAGAATCTAGAGACAAGAAAACTGATTTTATATATAGAGATTTACGCGATAAAATCTCCACTTTAACTACTAATTCTCCGGTTAACAAGCTGGCTTTATATCTATCAGCTATTAAAATTTTAATATTTAAATATACTGCTCAAGAAAATTTTGTTGTGACAACGGGGGCTTTGAACCTAGACAAGTCTGATAGTTTGATATTCTCCCGATTTTCCAGACAACAGTTTATTTCATTTAAGGATTTACTCAAAATAACTCGTAGTAATCTACAAGAAGGATACCATCATCAAAGCTATGATGTAAACGCTCTTGTCGAAACATTTATTGCCAGAGGCGGAAATCCAGCAGCGATTTTTGATATTGCTCTGATTCAAGAGGGATTGTGTAGCCGCAGTTCTTTATTAAACAATTTTCAACTAGTTTTTGAAATTGATGCTCAAGATACTTCTATTTCTGTAACTTTTCCAAAAGATGCTTTCGGTGGAGATTTTGTGCAGAGAATGCTGGGACATTTTCTCCAAATTCTAACAGTTGTTACGGCAAATCCCGATCGAAAATTATCAGAAATTGACATACTAACAACACAAGAACGCAGTCAATTACTGACATGGAATCATACAGAAATTCAATATCCTCAAGATAAATGTATCCATCAGCTATTTGAAGAGCAAGTAGAGCAAAATCCTGATGCAGTAGCGCTAGTATTTGAAAATCAGCAATTGACCTATCGGCAGTTAAATGAGCAAGCTAATCAGTTAGCACGCTACTTGCAAACACTAGGCGTAAAACCAGAGGTACTGGTAGGTATTTGCATAGAGCGTTCCCTAGAAATGGTAGTAGGACTGTTGGGGATTTTAAAAGCTGGGGGAGCATATGTGCCATTAGACCCTAGCTATCCAGCAGAACGTCTGGCTTACACGCTTCAAGATGCAGCAGTGCCAGTGTTGCTCGCTCAGAAGTCGCTGTTAACGGCGATACCAAAAAATCAGGCAATTGTGGTGTGTTTAGACACAGATTGGGAAGTAATTAATTCTTGCAGTCGGGAGAATCTAGTTAGTGGTGTCCAGCCAAATAACTTGGCTTATGTAATTTACACTTCTGGGTCTACAGGAAAACCTAAGGGTGTGTTAGTTAATCACCAAAATGTGACTCGTTTATTTGCCGCTACTCAGTCTTGGTATCACTTTTGTGCAAGTGATGTGTTTACACTATTCCATTCAATTGCCTTCGACTTTTCGGTTTGGGAACTCTGGAGTGCTTTGCTGTATGGTGGACGTTTGGCGATCGTCCCCTACTGGGTAAGCCGCGATTCCTCAGCTTTTCACAACTTGCTGCGCCAAGAGCAAGTCACGGTTCTCAACCAAACGCCATCTGCTTTTCGCCAACTGATCCGGGTGGAAGAACTGGCAGAAAATCAAGAATCGAAACTCAGCTTACGCCTAGCGATCTTCGGTGGCGAAGCTCTGGAGCTGCAAAGCTTAAAGCCCTGGTTTGAGCGATATGGCGATCGCTCTCCCCAATTAGTAAATATGTACGGGATCACAGAAACAACCGTCCATGTTACCTATCGACCACTGACAATAGCAGATGTTAACAATAGCAAGAGCCTGATTGGTTCCCCGATTCCCGATTTGCAATTGTACATTCTAGATGAACAGCTAAAACCTGTACCTATCGGAATCGGGGGTGAGATGTATGTTGGTGGTGCTGGGTTGGCTCGCGGCTATCTAAATCGTCCAGAACTGACAGCAGAGCGGTTCATTACTAATCCGTTTAGCGACGAACCAGAGGCAAGGTTATACAAAACCGGCGACCTAGCCCGCTATTTAGAAAATGGAGACATTGAATATCTCGATCGCATCGATAATCAAGTTAAAATTCGCGGTTTCCGCATCGAATTGGGAGAAATTGAAGCTGCACTGCTAAAACATCCAGAGGTGCGGGAGGCAGTGGCGATCGCCCGAACTGACCAACCAGGAGACAAGCGCCTAGTAGCTTATATAGTTGCCAAACCCTCAAATCAAGCATTTGAGAACCAATCCCATAGCGAACAAATATCACAATGGCAACAAGTATTTAACGATACTTATCGCCAAAATGCTCCCAGTCAAGACTCAACGTTCAATATTATCGGCTGGAACGACAGCTACACAGGTCTACCCATTCCTCAAGAACAAATGGGTCAATGGTTGGACTCTACTGTTGAGCGGATTCTGGCTTTGCAGCCTCAACGGGTGTTGGAAATTGGTAGCGGTACGGGGATGCTGCTGTTTAGGATTGCTCCCCAATGTTCGCGCTACTGTGGCACTGACATTTCCGACAATGCTATCCGTTATGTGCAGATGGAAATGCAGAAAACTGGCAGCGCTTGGTCGCAGGTGCAGCTAATCAACAAACCAGCCCACGACTTTGAGGGTTTTGAAGCCAAAACATTTGATGCAGTTATCCTCAACTCAGTTGTTCAGTATTTTCCCAGCATTGATTATCTGGTAAGTGTCTTAGAAGGTGCAGTGAAAATGGTAGCGCCAGGGGGCTTTATCTTTGTGGGGGATGTGCGTAGTCTACCCTTACTGTCAGCTTTCCATGCCGATGTCATCCTGTACCAGACATCCCAAGAGCTACCTACAGAAGATTGGTGGCAGCGCGTACAAAAAAATCTCCAAGAAGACCAAGAACTGGTAATTGACCCGGTCTTCTTTAATGTTCTGGTGCAACATCTGCCGCAAATCAGCCAAGTCCAAATTCAGCTCAAACGAGGTCGCGATCGCAATGAGCTAACACGGTTCCGCTATGATGTTATTCTCCATGTAGGAGACAGGGTTTCTCCCTCAATCGAGCCTCAGTGTTGGGACTGGCAGCAAGATGAGTTGACATTATCCTCGGTTCGCCAACTTTTACTAGAGACACCAGAGATTGCGATCGTCAAAAATGTTCCCAATGCACGTCTTTGGCAACAAGTCAAGCTCTTAGAACTACTGGCAAGGGATGAAAAACCAGCCACAGTCGGCGGTCTACTCCAAAACTTAAAAGCTCTCACCCAGCAAGAAGGGATAGAACCTGAAGACTTTTGGAGCTTGAGTGAGGAGTTACCTTACAGCATCGACATTAGCTGGTCGGATACGGGGACAAATGATTGTTATGATGTTGTGTTTAGCAGGCGATCGCTAGGGCTAATATCTCATGGAATACTACCTCTACTTAAGGAAACGCCCCAACTCAAACCCTGGAGTCACTATGCTAATAATCCTTTGCAGGGTAAATTAACTCGCCAGCTAGTCCCACGGCTACGCAGTTTCCTCAAACAGTCTCTTCCCGACTACATGATTCCCTCCGCCTTTGTAACGTTGGAGGCACTACCGCTAACATCCAACGGCAAAGTTGACCGCCGCGCTCTACCAGCACCCCAAACAACTAGAGCCGACTTGGAAAAAGCTTTTGTCGCACCTCGAACTCTAGAAGAGCAGGTACTAGCCGACATTTGGGCTGAGATTCTCGGTCTGGAACGAGTTGGTATCCACGACAACTTCTTTGTCTTAGGCGGCGATTCCATCCGCAGTATTCAAGTTTTAGCCCTAGCAAAAGAAAGAGGTTTGCACTTCTCAGTTCAACAGATGTTTTTACATCAGACGATTTACGAACTGACGCAAAACCTCGCCACAGCAAAGACTAGTAATAGAATCACAGAAAAAGTCCAGCCGTTGGCTCTGGTCTCTGAACAAGACCGCCTCAAGTTACCCGACAATATTGAAGATGCTTATCCGCTTGCCAGACTTCAGATAGGGATGTTGTTTCACAGCGAGTACAGTCCTGGTTCTGCTGTCTATCACAACGTCAACAGTTTTCATCTGCGAGTTGTTTTCGACGAATCAAAATGGCGGATAGCTGTACAAGAACTTGTTGCTAATCATTCTGTACTGCGGACTTTCTTCGATGTCAGCAACTTCAGTGAACCGTTGCAGTTAGTTAGGCGCATAGTTCGTGTTCCTTTGGTAGTAGAGGATCTGCGCCATTTATCTGCCCCTGACCAAGAAAGTATTTTGAATGCTTGGTTTGCAGCCGAAAGAAAACAAAATTTTCGTTTAGATAGTCCTCCTCTATTACGCTTTCATATTCATCGCCGTAGCGATGAGACATTTCAGCTAACTTTGATCGAACACCACGCCATTCTCGACGGATGGAGTGTAGGCTTACTATTCACTGAGTTACTGCAAAGATATTTATCCTTATTAGGTGAAGAAATTCTACCTCTCAATCCACCAAGAGCGATCGCATTCCGAGACTTTATTGCTTTGGAGCAAAAAGCTCTCAATTCCCAAGAGTGCCGACAACATTGGTTGGAAAAACTTAACGGTATTACTATTACAAAGTTACCTCGTTGGCCTCAATCCTACCACTCACATGAACCTGAATTAGGGACATTGGGTACTCAAGAAGTAACCCTATCTCTAAAAGATTCTCAAGCTTTAAAACAGGTAGCAAATAAAGCAAAAGTTACCCTGAAAAGCGTACTTTTAGCCGTACATCTGAAAGTGTTAAGTGTGCTTTTCGATCGGTCTGATGTCTTAACAGGTATGGTATCTAATGGTAGACCAGAGGAAGCTGATGGAGAGCGAGTATTGGGACTTTTTCTGAATACTTTGCCATTGCGTTTACAACTCTTGGGAGGCACTTGGATAGACTTGATGCAAGAGACATTCAAGGCTGAACGAGAATCCCTACCTTTCCGACGATATCCCTTAGCTGATTTGCAGTGGAATTTGGGCGGTCAGCCTTTATTTGAAACATCGTTTAACTTTACCCATTTTCACGTTTACCAAAGTATCTTAGGGCTGCCAGGTCTACAGGTATTAGATAGCAAATTTCTCGGAAAAACAAACTTCACTCTGGGAGTCCACTTTACTTTGGATCTCGTCTCGTCCCAGATACATTTAACCCTAAAATACAATGCCAGCGAGTTGTGCCAAGAACAGGCGATCGCCATTGGCAATTATTACACTAGCACCCTAGCGGCAATAGCTAGTGACCCTTCACAACGTTATGAATCTTTCACTTTACATCTTCTAGAACAAGACAAAACTGCAATATTTCATGCTCAACAAAGCCAGATTTCACTACAACAAATTGAGTTGAATACTAATGCAGCATGGCAAAGCAATATTTTAGCAAGTCAAGAGCATAAAAAACATCTAGATTACTGGCGACAGCAACTTAACGATGGGCAACTACCCCGCGTTCACTTACCTACAGATTTCCGCCGTCCTCCTATAAAAACATTGAATGTTTCTCGTTTAAACTGGACATTCCAACCAGAAATTGTCTCTGGTTTACGAATGATTTGCAATCAAACAGAAACTACTTTATTTATGGGACTTGTAGCGGCAGTAAAAATATTACTTTATCGCTACAGTGGTCAGTACGATATTGCTATTGGTACAGAAATTACCACTCGCAATAATTATCAACTTGCATCTCCAAGCCAATTTTTGAATACAGTTGTTATCCGTGACGAAATAGAACCAGATCGAGGATATCAAAATCTGCTAATTAAAGTTCGTCAAACTGTTACCGAGGCATTTGAACATTCTGCTTATCCGTTTGATATTTTGGTAAAAGAACTGGCAAATTCCAGTGAAATTAACCGCACACCATTGTTCGATGTGTTGGTACTTCTGCAAAACATTAGTCAACCTGTAGAAGAAGTAGAGATAAAATCCCTGGGTTCGCTCAATTCTCCAAGCAAATTTGACCTCTCTTTTGTTTTTGTTGAACAAAACAACGAACTCAGTTTAGCTCTAATTTACAACACAGATATATTCCAAGCTGATAGGATACAACAAGCTTTAAGACATTTGGATAAACTACTTCTAGAAATGGTAGTGAATCCCAGCCAACCAGTTTGTAAAATTCCTCTTTTGTCAGCCGCAGAAACATCTTTTATCGAAAACTTTATCAAACCAATTCCTCGTTTAGAAACACGCACAGTTATCCATGATTTTATCGACCAAGTAAAAGCCTTACCAGATAAAACATCAATTATTTATCCGGGTGGAGAATTTAGTTATCTAGAATTAGATATACTTACTAACTCTTGGGCTAACATCTTTAAAGATTTAGGCATTCAAAAGGATATTCTTTGTGGCGTAATGCTTGAAGGAGATTATCGTCAAGTATTAGCAATGCTAGCAGTATTTAAAGCTGGGGGAATTTATTTACCTCTGCGTTTGGATGAACCAGAAGAACGTTATTCACGTATGATGGTTAAAACATCCCCCACCATGATAGTGGTCGATCGCGAAAATTTAGAGACTATCAAACTTCGACTAGCAGTATTACCAAAACCCCCTCATATATTAGTCGCAACTGCCCATGAAATTCAGCAATACTATCAGTGGAATGGCACAATTTATCAATGCTTGCCTGTAGTTGCAAGTAACGATCGAAAAGCTTTAGTTATACCTGATGCTGATGATTCTAACTATATTATGTTCACTTCCGGATCAACAGGTGAACCCAAAGCCATACTTGGTAGTCATGGCAGTTTGCGTCATTTCATCAATTGGGAAAAACTAGAATTTGGAATTAATCAAAATTGGCGCTGTCTGCAAATTGCAAAAATTAACTTTGATGCTTATCTCAGAGAAACTCTCGTCACTTTATGTTCTGGAGGTACTCTCTATATTCCAGATAGCATAGATCGCGAAGATTCGGAGCGTTTATTACTGAGATTGGGAGAATGGCAAATTAACTTACTACATACTGTACCTTCAGTAATGCGCCTATTTTTAAATATTGGTCGCAATTTAGCTAATGCTAACCAATTGCTTAAGAATTTACGAGTTTTGGTGTTGGGAGGAGAACCTTTATTTGTCAAAGAATTGTGCGAATGGCATCAAGTTTTTGGTTCTCAGACAGAATTTGTAAATATTTATGGGGCAAGTGAAACCACTTTTGTCAAACATTTTTATCGAATTCCCGACCCGAATAAAATCACTTATGCCAGAGTTCCTGGAGGGAAAACATTGCCAGAGGCGGCGTTTGCAATCATTGATGGAACTCGTCCCTGTGCTGTCGGAGAAGTAGGAGAAATCTTTGTCAAGTCGCCTTATTTAACAAAAGGCTATTACCAAGATGAAAGTTTAACCAATTCTGTTTTTGTACCCAATCCTTTGAATAACGGCGCTGATGTAGTTTACCGCACAGGAGACTTGGGACGACTGCTACCCGATTTGACGGTGGAGGTGATAGGACGCAGCGATAACCAAGTGAAGTTGAATGGAGTACGGATTGAGTTGGGAGAAATTGAAGATGCACTGGCTGCTATTGATGGTGTAGAAAAAGCACTGGTAATTGCAGAGAAAAAAGAAGAATCGGTGACAGTCAGTGCATTTTATCAAGCAAAAAATGCTGTAAATCATCAACAGATCGGCAGCCAATTGAAACAAGTGTTACCAACTTATATGCAGCCAACTTATTTGATGCAGTTGGCTGACTTTCCATTATTGCCAAATGGCAAAATCAATCGCCTAGCACTACTAAAAACAGAAGCAAATATTCTTCAAACAAACAATCAAATTACTAACCTTAATCAACAAGAGGCTTTATTAGCTTCAATTTGGAGTGAATTATTAGAGGTAGAGGTGAGTGACGCGAATCAGTCATTTTTTGAATTAGGAGGAAATAGTTTAAAAGCAATGCGCTTAGTGTCGCATATCCGCAATCGCTTTGGAGTTGCACTGCGATTACGAGAAATATTTACTCAAAATACTTTAAAAGCTCAAGCTGATTTGATTCAATCACGACAAAAAAAATGATAAAGTCACTACCGAATCAACAATATTACGAAGTATCCCACGCTCAAAGGCGGATGTGGATTCTGCACCATATAGATGAATATTCCAGCGCTTACAATATTAGGCTGGCAATGAGAATCAATGGCAGCTTAGATATTTCGGCATTTACAGAAGCTTTTCAACAACTTGTGAGTCGTCACGAAATTTTGCGAACTAGTTTTACAAGTGTCGCAGGTGACATTCAGCAAATTTTGCATGAAAAATTGCCTACAGAAAAATTAATAAATTTTCAAGATTTAAGAGGGCAAAAAGATGTTGAGGCCGTAGCTGATACCTTAATTCAAGAATCAGCTAACTCGCGCTTTGATTTAGAGAAGTTATCTCTGATGCGAGTTTTATTAGTGCAGATCGAGTCAGAGGAATTTTTGTTTGGTTTGACCATACATCATATTATTGGGGATGCGCGATCGCTCGATATCCTTTTCCAAGAGTTTGTTACTTTATACTCTGCTTACACGCAGCAAAAAACTCCCGTCTTACCTCCATTACCATTGCAATATAAGGATTATGCTGCATGGCAAAATCAGTGGTTAGAAAGTGAGGAGGTAAAAGAACAACATAGTTATTGGTGCGATCGCTTTGCCGAACAACCACCTATACTCAACTTATCTCCCGACTTTCCTAGACCACAATTTAAATCTTCTCAAGCTGGTGTATATACTTATAATTTCAGTCAGAATATCGGCGATAAATTACGCTCTTTTGCTGCTGGGAATAATACAACTCTATTTATAACTCTTTTAACTTTATTTAAAATATTACTCTACCGTTACACAGGGCAGCACGATTTAGTCATTGGTATACCTATTTCTGGACGCAATCATCCAGACCTAGAAAACCAAATCGGATTTTATGTTAACACCCTAGCTTTAAGAACTTCACTCCCAGAAGCGGGAACTTTTAAACAAGCATTGGCAGAAGTAACAAATACTTGCCTCGATGCTTATGAATATAGTGATTATCCTTTTAATAAATTAGTATCTGCCCTGGATTTAGAACGAGATTTATCACGAAATCCTTTATTCGATGTGATGTTTTCACTGCTTAGTAAAGATAGTAAAGCAGTGATGAAAATTCCGGGAATTGAACATCAAGCATACCCCCTGAAACCACGAACGGCTCAATTCGATTTGAGTTGGAGTCTGTTTGAAGATGCCAACGATTTAAGATTGGTCATCGAATACGAAGCCGATCTGTTTCGAGAAGAGACGATCGCCAGAATGAGCGGTCACTTTTTACAAATAATTCAGACAGTAGTTGAGAATCCCGATTGCCAATTGTCACATATTAATTTACTAACTCCTGAAGAACGCTATCAATTACTAACTCAATGGAATAACACAGAAGTTGCATATCCTCAAGATAAATGTATCCATCAGCTATTTGAAGAACAAGTAAAACTTAATCCTGATACAGTTGCGGTAATATTTGAAGGTCAAAAATTAACCTACCAACAGTTGAATGAGCGAGCAAATAAATTAGCTCATTATTTGCGAGAAAAAGGCGTAAAACCAGAAGTATTGGTTGGAATTTTTGTTGAGCGTTCCCTGGAGATGGTAATAGGAATATTAGGGATTTTAAAAGCAGGAGGAGCTTATGTACCTCTAGATCCTAGCTATCCAGCCGAACGTTTAGCTTATATGCTCTCAGATTCGGCAGTTTCTATATTGCTTACCCAGCAGTCCTTAATAGATTCTTTACCAGAAAATCAAGCCGAGGTGCTGTGTTTAGATAGTGATTGGCAGGTAATTGCTAACTATAGTCAGCAGAATCCCATCAGTCAAGTGACATGGGAAAATTTGGTTTATGTCATTTATACCTCTGGCTCGACAGGTAAGCCAAAGGGAGTAATGAATATCCATCAAGGCATTTGTAATAATTTATTGCGGACGATTGATGCTTATCCACTCACAACAAGCGATCGCATCTTACAAATAACTCCCTTTAGTTTTGATGTTTCAGTCTGGGAAATCTTCTGGTCTTTAATAGCTGGGGCTACTTTAGTAGTAGCTAAACCTGAAGGTCATAAAGATACTGCTTATTTGATTAACTTAATTGCCCAAGAACAAGTTAGTCAAATCAATTTTGTTCCCTCAATGCTGCGGGTTTTTCTTCAAGAATCAAATTTAGAAAATTGCCGTTGTTTAAAGCGAGTATTTTGTGGCGGAGAAGCACTATCTTATGAACTAACTCAACGCTTTTTTGAGCACTTTGATTGTGAATTGTACAATTTTTACGGCCCAACAGAAACAGCAGTTGATGCCACTTTCTGGCAGTGTACGCCACAGTCTAATTATCAAATAGTTCCTATTGGTCGCCCCATTGCCAATACCCAAATTTATATCCTCGATTCTCATCTCCAACCAATTCCTCTTGGCATTCCTGGAGAATTGCATATTGGGGGCGCTTCTTTAGCTAGAGGCTATCTCAACCGACCAGAATTAACTACCCAAAAATTTATTTCTAATCCCTTTGGTAATGGCAAATTGTATAAAACTGGAGATTTAGCTCGTTATTTACCAGATGGAAATATTGAATATCTTGGTCGGATCGATAACCAGGTCAAGCTGCGCGGCTTACGTATTGAATTAGGAGAAATAGAATCGGTTTTAGAAACTAATTCCCAAGTAGAACAAACAGTCGTCATTTTGCATGAAAACCAACGGTTAGTAGCTTATGTAGTTAGAAAAGACCAGTCATTAACCCCTAGCGATCTGCGTCGTTTCTTACAGCATAAATTGCCAGCTTACATGATACCTTCAGCTTTTGTAATGTTGTCAGCTATGCCATTAAACCCGAATGGCAAGATAGACCGTAAAAAATTACCAAAACCCGATGAAACATCGATAGTAGAATCACCATATTTAGCTCCACGCAATCGCTCAGAAAGCATTTTAGCAAACATTTGGCAACAAGTTCTGCAAGTATCAAAGGTAGGAGTAAATGATAACTTCTTTGATATAGGTGGTCATTCATTACAAGCCATGAATCTGATGGCACTAATTTATCAAGAACTGGAAATTGACATTCCTTTGTCAATAATTTATGAAAAACCTACAGTAGCAGAATTGAGCGAGTATATCATCTACCTCAAAGAGATGAATATCCAACCTAAAGAACGTCCTTATGTAGTTTTCAATAAAGCACGAGAAAAAGCGATTTTTATATTTCCCCCAGCCCTTGGTTTTGCAGCAGCTTACGCAAATTTAGCTGATTATTTAACAAATTATGCTATCTATACTTTCAGATATATTGCCGATGAAGCAACTTTAGAAAAATATGCAGAATTAATAGATAGCCTAGCACCAAATCAAAACATAAAATTGATGGGACATTCAGCAGGTGGTTTTTTGGCAATGTTGATGGCTCAAAAGTTAGAAAGTCGCGATCGCATAGTTTCTGATGTGATTTTATTAGATACTTACAGAGACGGTCGTGAAGCTAAACAAGCCCAAATGTCAGAAATCATAGAAGGTGTTGATGGTTTCTTATTAAATCCCAAACGTCAGGAATTAAGACGTTACTTTATGGATAACCAAAAGTTACGCGATCGCACCTACAATCAAGTTTGGGAATACTTTAATTTTCTCTGGCATTCAGACCTAAAAAATTTGCAAATTGAGGGAAATATTCATCTTATACGTGCTGAGGGAAACTACGATTACGAAGATGATTGGATACAAGCTACAAGAAGAGAACGAATCAATCATTATGCCTATGGTGTTCATCGAGAGATGATCGATCCTCCTTATCTCAATCAAAACGCCACTATTCTTAATGCGATTCTCACTCAGAATTGAGAATTTGGAATTTACAAGATTCAGTGATTCTGGAGTGGTGTTTTAAGCAAAAACCTTAACGCCTGAATTAGGTTTTAATCGGACTTTGCACCTATTTCAATCACCTCACTGCATATATGCAGTTTATTGAAAGAGTTTTTCCAACTATAAAATTTAGGACTAGAACAACAGATGAGTAAAGTAAGAGTTAATAACGAATGGGACGCTCTTGAAGAAATTATCGTTGGGCGTGCCACCAATGCACGTATTGCCTGTCGAGATCGAGGTTTGTTTGCAGTCGAATATAGAGATTATGGCAGCATTGAAAACATTCCCTCTGGTCAGTATAGCGATCGCATCATCGAAGAAACTGAAGAAGACCTTGACGAACTCGTGCGTACACTTCAAACCCTCAATGTAGTTGTTCAGCGTCCTGATGTAGTAGATCATTCTATTAAATTTCGTACCCCCGATTGGGAATCAGACGGTCAATACAATTACTGTCCCAGAGACCTATTTGTTACAGTAGGAACATGGATTATCGAAGCGCCAATGACGCTACGAGCAAGATTTTTTGAAACTCTTTCATTTAAATCTATCTTGATGGATTATTTGCAGAGCGGAGCTAGATGGATATCAGCCCCAAAGCCCAGACTCGCTGATGAAATTTATAATATTCACGATCCTAACTGTTCAGCAATCAAAGACCATGAGCCTCTATTCGATGCAGCAAACATATTACGGTTAGGGAAAGATATTTTCTATCTAATTTCAGATACGGGGAACCGTTCTGGAGCATTCTGGCTGCAAACTATATTAGGCGAAGAGTATAGGGTGCATACTTATGACAACGTTTATAGTGGCAGTCATGTAGACACCACCATCGCTGTAATTCGGCCTGGTTTAGTTGTAGTGAATGCTGAACGAGTTGGCGAACAAAATCTGCCCGAACTGTTCAAGAGTTGGGATGTAATCTACCTGACAGAAGTCGTTGATATTGGTTATACAACAACATCCTATGCTTCTAAATGGATTGGTATCAACCTCCTGATGGTAAATCCAAATCTGGCGATCGTTGATAAATCACAAACTCCACTGATCGAACAGCTTGAGAAACGCGGTGTTGATGTTGTACAGCTCCAACTCAGACACGCAAGAACCTTGGGAGGAGGGTTTCATTGTGTAACGTTGGATGTGCGACGAAAAGGCTCATTGGAAAGCTATTGTAATGCTTAAAAATTGCATTATGAACCCGATCTAATGCAATTGTTAGTAAAAAACATACCTTAAACAATAGATATATCTATAGAATGCGTAAGTCTAAATAAAGGAGTTTAGCTATGGCTTATCACACCTACAAATCTCCGCTTCTATGGTTAGCATCGATAGTCAAAGACAGCCGAGTGAGTGTTGGAGAATATACCGCCTGTGACAACTCCATTACCTTTGCGTTGTGGTTTCCTGATGAGAGAATTGAGATTGGTAAATATTGCTCTCTAGCAAAAGATATTACTATCTTCGGTGGCGGAGAGCATCACATTACTAGGGCGACTACTTATCCATTTCGCCTGTTCTTCCCTCTCTCTCAAACCCAGTTTGCAGAACGGCGTGACGAAGTACGCCACAAAGGTACTACTTCAATTGGAAATGATGTATGGATTGGCTACGGTGCAACCATTTTGTCAGGAGTTAAGATTGGCAACGGAGCAGTCATCGGCTCTCAGGCAGTTGTTGCCAGTGATATCCCTGATTATACGGTTGCTGTAGGCAACCCAGCTAAGGTTATCCGCTCTCGATTCAGACCTGAAACAGTTGAACGTCTGCTGAAACTGCGTTGGTGGGACTGGGATACTAAGAAAGTTATTGCAAACCTAGAATGGCTTTACCAAAATCCTGACGATTGGCCAGAAGATATCCACTTTAATGAATCTACAGAAGGTTTGCCAGATTTTCCTGCACCTGAACTTCTAGAGGAAGACATTAAAAACATCAGCAAAGGGTAAGGGAATCCACGTTTTAAGACGTGAGATTTGAAATGAGGACGCAATGCAAGCCGCGCAAAATGTAACACTATTAATAATAGTGTTACATCTGTTTTTTTGCGATAGTTCCGTCGGTGCTTTTAATGCCAGCTTTGACGCTGATATCTAGAGTTGCTGTTCTTGTCGGACAAAACACATACCCGAATGGCACGCTTGTTAACGGCAAACCCATTATATATAAGGCTTTTGGGTGTGGTGTGTGGCTGAGTGGGTGTAGTAAGTCAGAAATTTATT
>NZ_JAVRCC020000045.1:0-56105 GCF_034530975.2 Nostoc sp. DedQUE07
GATGACCCGTAGCCAAAAATGGATAAAGTCGAGCTCAGAGGATGTTTGAAAAGTATTTTTAGTAACTTATAGACCTCGGAAACCTAACCCCCCTAGCCCCCCTTCCCTACAAGGGAATGGGGGTTTTAAAGCCTCTCCCCGAAACGGAGAGAGGAGTGGAAGTGGGGTCTCTGGTATACTTTACGACTTTTCAAACAACCTCTGAGCGATAAATCGCTCACTACAAACTAGGAGTTTATTTTATTTATCTTTTTTCAAAATTTTGGTCTGTGCTGAACAGATAGCTGGTTAACACAACAATAGTTTTAATCAACTACTGCTATTACTCAGATATTCCTGGTTCAATTCGTGCGCCAAGCTGAAGAACTCGTCCAAGGTCGTCAGCGTTTCGCCAGGTTTCGACGATCTTACCATCAACAATATAATGAATGAACGTAGCGGTGAATGTCTGCTGACGGCCGCGACTAAGTATGCCAAAAAAACTCTCTTGGATGCAGGTATTAGTCGCACGCACAACAACTTTATCACCTTCAGCGATTACGTCTTCGATTGTCCATTTCTGCTCGATAGAGCCAAATGAACCAAAGAGTTTGCGTACCCCTTCAGGGCCGAGGGGAAGTCCTGGTAAACTACCGTGCATTTCGAAAGGAGAGCGTTACTGTTTCCTGCTGTTCATTGTGCAATGTCCAGGTCACATTGTTCTGACGATGAGCCATACAAAGCAACGCATGACCGATCAAATCAGCGATCGCTTTTGGTTCGCCAGCGGTTTTGAGATAGGTCGCGCTGGCAAAGAGTTTCATGCGATCTGTGCTAATCTGCCGCACGATCAGGGATGAATCGTGCAATTCCCCAATCCGAATCGCTAGATCGTATCCTTCTTTCACAATATCTTTGTATTCAGTCGTTGCATGGAGAATCACTTGAATATTGGGGTAGGTCAGCAGAAACTCCGGCAAATTGGGTGCGAGAAAAGACTGCGCAAACAAGACGGTGGCTGTCACTCGCACAGTGCCTTGCGGATGCTCCTGGAGGCTCGCGATCGCATCATTAGAAAATCAGAAGCATCACTTCACTAACTATTAGCCGATCTTTGGGCGTGGGGCAATCAAAGTTCCACGTTCCCTCGCCTGAAAGTCATACCCAGCAATGAATTGGGTATCCTTAAAATTTTCTTTACGAATCATATCATGTCCGCTTGATTGCTTATTAAACCCGAAGAACCCCACCCCGCCAAAGCTGTGCTTTGTCTCCCCTCCCCGCAGGCGGGGAGGGGTTGGGGGTGGGGTTCTTTTATCATGGGTAATTTGGCGGACATGATATCAGCTCTTAGATTAATATTTTTGTAATAATTTCATCTTCCTGACCAGTTGCAAAATTAGCAAAGCGCTTTGCTAAAGGTGGTATAAGTACTAGGGGATTGCTAAATCCAGAGAAAACATGAACGCCTTCCAATCCTGGAATAGCACCAATTAAGGGAAGTTGATTGCTACTAAATGCCACTAAGCAGTGATACCAAGTCCCTGGTAAATGCTCTAATGCTGGTAAAATTTGACCAGCACCTTTTCGCAACCATTTTTCGCTTACGTCTGAGTTTACCTCGGCATGAGGATCTGCGATCGCCCGACTAATTTGACCGATGCGGATACTACCATCTTGAAACTGAATTGCACCCACATCTAAAATTGGTGGTACTAACTCATTACCAAGTTCATCCCACAATTCATCAACTTGAGTAGATTCAGCTTCTAGTTGAAACCGTTGCTGATTCGCTGGCATAACTAAGGTGCGTAACCTGACATCAACGGCTGGGGTTTCAATAATTTCTTCGTGGGTAAAATACAGCTTGATGGAAACACCAGCAGACTTGAGCAGCTGGCGGCCCAGTCCACCCGCACAGATGACAACATTAGCGCTGTGGAAAGTTGCATTAATGGTAGTTTGTACGCCATTTTGCAATACTTGCAATACTTGGGTAATCTGCATTTCACCCCCAGCCCGCTTAAAGGCTTGGATGTAAGCTTGTGCTGTTTTTTCTGGGTGAATATGACCGTGTTTGACAGTTAAAGCCCCAGATATCGCCTCTGGATTTAGCTGCGGTTCCAACTCACAAGCTTCTTGAATACTGAGTAAACGCGGTGGAATGGCAAAATGATTATATGATGCCGCAGTTGTTTCTGGGTCGTTATCGGCTGAAATAGTCAGTAATAAATCTAATTCCCGAAATTGAATATCAGCGTCTAACTCTTGAGATAAGATATGGTAACGTGCGATCGCTTCTTCGCACAATCGCCGAGTTAGCAATGTAGTACCAGACCAATAAGCCAGCCCACCATAACTATAACGAGTTGCATTTTGTGGTGTAACATCTTGTTCTAGCAAAAGTACAGCAAAACCTTTTTTCGCTAGTTCGTAAGAGAGTGCAGCACCCGTAATTCCGCCACCGACAACAATCCAGTCGTAGGTTTTCATATTTTGCAAATTATAAATAGGTTAAGGTAATTCGTAATTGATAATGACGTTCGCGGAGCATCTCAAAGAGAAGATAGTAATAGTAATTCATCAATCTCTTGAAGATTACCAAGAAATAAATTATCCAATCTTGTGGGGTGGGCGTCTCGCCCGCCCAAGGCTTGGGGCGGACAAGATGTCCACCCCACAAGAAAAATTGTATGTTTTTTTATTTGTCAGTCCCTAAAACAATAATTTGTACTCAGTTATATAGATATTTCAGTAACTAATATTACTAAAATTATGCATAATTTATTTTCGTTAAAACTCGATAATTACTAATAAAAATTTTTCAATTATCGATTAGTAAGTATAAAATTATACATTAATATCAGAATACGATCGAGGCGATCGCTAAATCCCGCAAAGAAGACAGCGTAGGCATAGCCCGTCGTAGACATCGCCCCTATCTAAACCCCAAAATCGATAAAGGCGATCGCCAAATCCCGCAAAGAAGACAGCGATCGCCTTTATATAAACCCCAATATCAGAGTATGAATATCATCATGTCACAATTACCAGAATCTGCCCAGTCCAAGTTAAAACAGTTTTTGTCTGGGGAAAATTTCGATACATCCACCAGCCATCAACCAACCCGACAGCCATTACCCCGGCGAGAACCGATAAAACATACATTGATTGGTTCTGCCAAAGCCGTTACCAGCACCATCCACTATTTACAAGTAATTGGTTATGCCAGCGTTGGAGACTGGAGTCCATTAGTACCCACCGAGAATCCAGATAAGGTGATGAGCATTTTAATCCGCCAGATTCTTATCCACTAACCTAAATGTCGAGACGTTGCAATGCAACGTCTCTTTTCTATTCGATTTAGGGACTGATAAATAAAAAAATATACAACTTTTATTGTGGGGTGGGCGACACGAGAGCCCAGTTCATAGGGCGGACAAGATGTCCACCCCACAAGAGTGGATAATTTATTTCTTGGTAATCCTTTACAAAGCAGTAGGTGCGGGTTCGCCGACAGCAGAAACCACGTTTTTACGCACATTACGCTTGCGATCGCTTTTACGAATACCTCCAGCCATCTGATATTCATAGCTATTCTTACCAAATTTATAAGCAATACCACGCAAAATTTGCTCAGAATAATCTGCTAAATCTTGCTCATTTTCAAGGATCTGGGTTAGCAAGACATCAATAGTAGAGAGGGTAGTATTGTATGCTTCTAGAGATTGTCGCAGACTTTCGATTTTTCCAGTATAATCTTTGACTGACAATCCTTCTCCGACATCTAGACTTGAATTGATAGATTTAACGCTTGCTAGACGTGTTTCAGCTTTACCAAGAATACGTGAATTTCGTTTTGGTCTTGCCATAATTGCTACTGATTTTTCAAATTTACCATAACTCAATAATGGACAATTGTTTCAAAAGTTGTCATACGTAAAATTATTGGTTTTTATTTAAAAACCTAAAATTTAAGTAATTTCCGGCTACTTCTGATAACGTGAAGGCGGAATTCGATCCAGAGTGCGCGAAACACTCAAACGTGAAGGCAAAATTCGATCCAGGGAAGACGGAATTCGATCCAGAGTGCGCGAAACACTCAAACGTGAAGGCAAAATTCGATCCAGAGTGCGCGAAATACTCAAACGTGAAGGCGCGGTGTACACACATCTCTAAAAATCCTACCCATTCAATATTTCTGTTCAAATGAAAGTCCCACACTGAGCAAATATCCCGCCCGGAACTAAAGTTCCGGGCTGATAAGCGAAAGTCCTCTAAAAGAGGACTAAACTAAATTTCTTGTTTAGTCTTCTTTTAGAAGACTTTGGTTATGAGACTCGGAATTTATTCCGAGGCTAAAGTTCCGGGCTGATAAGCGAAAGTCCTCTAAAAGAGGACTAAACTAAATTTCTTGTTTAGTCTTCTTTTAGAAGACTTTGGTTATGAGACTCGGAATTTATTCCGAGGCGGGATAGATACACTGCACCAACACTTGTGTGTACACCGTAGAGGGGTTGGGGGTGGGGTTCTTTTATTATGGGTAATTTGGCGGACATGATATGAGAACTTAAAACTACGTTCAATAATTGAGAACATTCTCAACTATTTATCGAAAGCTTAAAAACCTGCCTTTGAAAGGGGAATAAAGGAGGGTCTATTCAACTTATGCAAGAGGCCTACTTTCTTAATTACGAATTACCATAAGTTGCTTGTAAACGTTGTAAAAGATATTCTCCCGCCAGGATAGGCGGATAGATAGGCGATTGTTCTTTCTGGCAACTCTCCAAACAACTAATTTCTGTATCATCATTAGGATGACAGAAAAAAGCCATAGAATACCGCGACTGATTCACTCTTTTATCAGTGGGAATCATCACTCGATGCTTAGTTGAGCAAAATCGATGATTTGTCCACCGTTGCATTAAATCGCCAGTATTGACTATTACAGTATCAGGAATTGCAGGCGCAACAATCCACTCTTTAGATACTGTCTGTACTTCTAACCCGCCAACCTCATCTTGAAAAAGTAAGGTAATACTACCATAATCGGAATGCTCGCCAGCACGCACCTGTCCGGGTTTCGCTGGTGTCTGCAATGGCGGATAGTGTAATAGTCGCAACGTATGATTTTGTTGATTATGTCTGATAGTAAAAAAATCTTCTGGCAATTCCAATGCCAACGCATAAGCTTGTAATATCGTATTAGCAAGTTCTGTACAACCAGCGTAGAAGGTAACAAGAGAAGCATCTATCCCTACCGCTTGTTTGTTTACATTAAATGCCTCTTTTAAATCGCCTGGTTTATTGGGGTTAAGACGTTCTCTTTCAATCCCAACGTAACCCATATTACTAAATTCATCACTCCAAGCTTGTTTTTGCTTAACTTCTAAAGCTAAATTGAAAAAAGATTTGCTGTGAGTGAATACTTCCTCGATTAACTCTTTTGATATTCCCGAATTTTGCAAGTACATGAAGCCAATTTCATGACAAGCCTCATAAATTTGTTTGATGACAGCTTGCCGAGTTATTGCGTTGCCTTTAGTAAAATTAGTGAAATCAATTACTGGAATTCTAACCATTGATTCAAAATACCACATCTTTACGCAACTTCAGATTTTGAATGCGAGTATCTTCGGTAGCTGGTACATCCTCCTGAGCAAATGGAATCTGGTTAAACTTAGCAGCCAGATATTCTGCTAATGCATCTTGTTCGGAGCCATCAGCAGCAAAGGTGGCTAAACCTGTACGTTTAGCATCTTTTGATATCAAATCAACTTGTTCAGTTTTAGGAAAAGGATAACCATCACCACCATTTGCTAGGAAGTTTAAGGTGACAGCGCGGAAGATGCGATTAGAGTCACCCACTAACTCTGCATTTTTCACTACTACATCAATAATTTTGCCTTTCCCGTCTTTGATAGCCAGGGATTTAACACGCTTACCTGCTGGCAAATCTGGGTCAAAGCTAAAGGCTAATCCCGCTATTTGGGGAAAACTGCCAGGGGTAGCACCTGGTGCGATGCCTGCTACACTGTGTTCAATTATTACTAGTAGTTCTTTTGCATTCAAAGTTACTAAAGTCAAGCCATTGTTGAACCGTAAAGCATTGGTGATATCAAGTTGGGAAATTTCCTTTTCTTTCTTACCTGCCACAGGATTTGCTTGGGGTGGCAGTTTGATAACATCCCGCGAGCGAGTCGAACCTGGGGGAAAGGTATATATACCAATATTGTCACGGATACCGCCACCATTTTTAATGGAAATGACAGTTTTAGGATCGTATCTCTTTGCGATCGCTAAATTAGCTTCAGCTGTCAAATTCCCTAAATTGGTTTCTTGAGTGCGGACATCACCCCGCCAGCCGTTGAGAAAAACGTTGGTTTTCCCAAAAATCTGACCATCTTGGGCAATAATCACTTTTTTGAGTGCTTCTGTAATGGCAACAATTTTAGCATCGGGTTTCCCACCTACAGCTGCTACACCTTGGGAATCAGTCGCATAAGCACCGCTGATTTTAGGGTCAATGCTTTGGGGAATAATCACTCCCTTGGCATCAAAGTTAACTACTAGACGACCAACATAGCGATAGTTTCCATCGGTATTAACTACAGCTATCGGATTACCATCTGCGGCTTTCTTGATGATTGGATAAGTTCCAGCAGATTTATCACCCACTCGCAGACGGTCTGTTTTGTCGGCTAGTAAGGTATTGGAACCACCAGCAACAATAATATCTACTCCCTTAAGTAACTGTGCTAGCTTTTGCTCAATCGCAATTTGCTGCATGTGTGCCAACAAAATGACCTTATTAATCTTGGGGTTTTTCGTCAGCAGCGTATCAACAGAAGTTTGAATTTCAGCAGCCAAAGCAGCGATATCTGCGGTATCACGGCTATTAAATTTTTTAGGCAAGACAGTCACACCACCGGGAGAAGAAATAGTCCGCAGTGTGGGAGTTGTTGCCCCAACTACAGCAATTTTTTCACCATTGACAGTAATAATGGTGCTACGGGCAATTTTATTCGGAATTTTATTTGCCTCTTGCCCATCAGCAGTAACTAATTTTGCCAGGTCTTTATCAGTGCTGAAGTCTAGATTTGCGCTGAGATAGGGAAATTTTGTACCTGGGTAATCTTCTTTAGCACGCAGCAAGTCAGCGACAACACCCGTACCTAAATCAAATTCGTGATTGCCAAAGGCGATCGCACCAAACCCAAGAGCATTTAAAATTAAAATATCTCCCCGCCCCTGTCCACCAAAAGCTGTGTCACTGGCAAATAAAAAGGGACTGGGAATATAAGCATCTCCAGATGAAAGAATTAAGGTATTAGGATAATCAGGCTTACCGTCGCGATTAGCATCCTGATTTTTCAGTGCATTCAACACCGCCGAAAAGTTCGGTGCATCCTTCAGCGCCGGGACACCTGCTTCTTGGTCGGAAGTATGTAAAAGTTGTAGTGTGAACCCTGACTTCTGTGCTGTTTTAACTTGCACCACACCACCAGCAGTTCCTAAAAATAAAAATATGCTAGATATAATCAAGCTAGTCCTTAAATCTCGGCAATTAAACTTACTGAAAAATTTACTTTTCCGATTTAAAAAAGACATAATAAATTTTCTAGCCTATCACTGTATTATAAATATCCCATAATAAATATTTCATAAGATAATTTTAATATTCCTTTTTATCTTCACATCTGATTGGAAATTGCCTATGTATAGATAAAAAACAAGAAAGGTGGGAAAAGTAGGAAAAGTAGGATGTTTTCTATCACCCCTTGATTATCAGGTTATTACACGGTAATTTGAATCTTATGTGCAGCTTTTGAAAAGGAGTTTGGGGGTATGTAAAAAAGTCACTGCAATTTTGAAAGGAAAGTTTTCAAATGAAAAAACTGAAATAAAATAGGAAACTTAGAGTTAAAAAATGCGCTTTTTTAACTCCTTTTATATTAAAAGTTAATTAATAATCTACCTTTCCAGGGCAATTGCAAAGACTGCGAAGAACTTTTCTACTTTCAGTAGACTTTTGTACTCAATGAAAAATCACGTAGCAATCGCCAGTGATAACCATTAGTTGCGATCGCACGAATCAAGGGATACAAAAAATCGCCTGATATGTATACCAATTCAATTAATGATTGCAACACATCCTTGGGTAAAGACGCGACGCCAGTCGCTACAACGGGGAGGCAGCGCGGTCTTGGGGGTTCCCCCCATGAGCGACTGCCGTGGGAACCCCCGCAACGCGCTGGCTCATGAATCGCGTCTCTACAACGTCTCTACAAATGGTCTATTTGTTGCATTCTTTTCTAAAAAATAAATTATCCCAAATTATTTATAGATTTGTAGGGGCGCAAGGTCTTGCGCCCTTACTTAACCTGGCGGGGCTGCTTCTTCAAAGGGACGGATAATCGCCGGCGCTGGTGTCACTTCTGGTTTAAAAATTCCTTGCAATGCTTGTTCTAAGGTTTGCGCCATAACAATCCGGTTTTCGTAAGCAACTACTACTCGTACCAAGGTTGGCAGACTATTCTGTGTGGCTTCTATATAGATTGGCTCGACATACAGCAGCGATTGCTGAATGGGAATTACTAGTAGATTACCTTGAATCGCTCTCGAACCCTGGCGATTCCATAAGGAAATTTGCTGAGAAATTACTGGATCTTGGTTAATCCGCGCCTCGATTTGCTCTGTTCCGTAAATCAGGCGTTCTTTAGGAAAGACGTATAGCAGCAGCTTACCGTAGTTTTTGCCATCCGATCGCGCCGCTAACCAAGCGATTAAATTAGTCCGTTGTTTGGGAGTATAAGGTAAAAACAGAAGAAATTCTTCTCTAGCAGAGGCTTCGCCAACAAAGTCTCCGGTGGGTAAACTAGTAATCAAATAATACGGCTCTACCGGACGAGGTTCGCTACCATAGATTTCATTCGGAATCTGCCACTGGTCTTCCCGGTTGTAAAATACTTGGGGGTCGGTCATGTGGTAGGTCATCAACCGCTCAGATTGAATTTTGAAAAAGTCCTCTGGATATCGGGTATGACTGCGGAGATTGACTGGCATTGTACTGAGCGGTTTGAACATATTGGGAAATATCGCTGACCAAGTGGCAATGATTGGATCGCTTCGATCGGCAATGTAAAACTTTACAGTGCCGTGATAAGCATCGATCGCTACTTTGATAGAATTGCGAATGTAATTGATACCATCGCTACCCGTGTCTGAATAGGGATAGCGATCGCTCGTTGTATAAGCATCAACAATCCAATAAAGATAGCTGGGATTACTGGGGAAATCTTGATTAGCAGCAGCAGCAACTAAATAAGGATCGCTGTCAAATTTGAGGAAGGGTGCGATCGCTTGAATTCTTTGCTTGACATTTCGTCGCAGTAGCACTTTTGTATCTGGCAAAAAGTCCCGCGTCAGCACCATCTGCCAATCTTTCAAATACATTGCAAATAGCCATCGTCGCCATATTGAACCGATTTCAACGCCACCTAGACCCTCATAAGAGTTGTAAACATTATCACTACCGCTAGGGTAGTCTAGCTCTCTAACTCTTGTGCCAGTCATTACATAAGTATTCGTAATTTCACCGTAATAAATCCGGGGTTGCCCAATGGGAATACTTTCACGAACGGCTTGATTAGAAGTTGTGAGAGCGCTACTATTACCGCTAATATCTTTAACAAAATATTCTGGTAGTCCACCCGGCCCAACTGTATTAACTGGACTAACAGTAAACCCGAAACCGTGGGTATAAATTAAATGACGATTAACCCATGTTTGAGCTTCCTGTGGTACGGCACTGTAGTCTAATTCTCGCGCGGCAATTAATACTTGCCGCCGTTCTGTTGAGTCAACTGCTTCCTGCTTAGGTTCTGGCGGCTGAGGTGAAGGTTCATCTGTTTTGAGAGTATATCGATCGATATCGGCATCAGGGAACCGATAATACGGCCGAATTTGTTGCAGTTGACGATTAGTTTCTAAAAGTGGTCGCTCATCCCAAAGGCGAATATTCCGAATTGTCGAGGCATTCTTTTGAATATCAACTTCAGTCAGTGTTCCTTGCGGGTTGAAGCTTCTAGAATCGATCGCCTCTAAATCGAATGCTTGACGAGTTAAGGCAATAGTCCGCTGAATGTAAGGTTGCTCTCGTTGCAACTCATTAGGCTGAACAATTAAATATTGCACCACAGTAGGTAAAACAACATCAGCAGCTACAACTAATACTAAATAAACCCCTAACCCATAAAAGAAAAAGCGACGATACCGAGATTTGGATTTCCAGAAAAACGTTCGCCAAAGGAGGTAAGTTGCGATCGCTACTGCCACAATCCCCAAAACGGTGTAAGCTGGCAACTGGACTGTCACATCCGTATAGCTAGCACCATAACTCACTCCCCGGCTAGAATACACCAGTTCATAGCGACTTTGCCAATAACTAAAAGCCACTACCAGCATCAACAAGCCACCCATACCGAATAAATGACGTTGCTGCTGGGGTGAAAAACCAGGGAAAATCCCCTGACTCAAACTATCTGCCGACAAAAGATAAGTGAGAGTAACGGCGACGAAGCCATACAAACATAAACCCATCAGCCAGAGTTCTAGCAGTTCCCAAAAAGGTAAAGAAAATACGTAAAAGCTGATATCTCGACCAAATAAAGGCTCAGTGCTGTTGAAAAGTGTAGGGTGCAAATATTCCAGCACCTTTGGCCAGTGTCGGAAGATGATGAAGGCAAAAATGGGACTGGAGAGAATTGCGATCGCAGTCAGTAAAAATTGCGGATAGATTAAAATGGCGATCGCTACTCCCCCAATTAAACCGAGATACCAAACTTGAGAGACAATCTGCTTCAAAAGTTGCCAGATTGTCTCCAGTCGAAATAGAGCGGGAACGGGTAGAATAGCCTGATTAACTGGAGAATGCCAATAGAAAAGAGCAATTTGACCATAGTGAGCCAGCATTAACCCAATTAACAAGCTCAATATCAGAGTTAAAGGTAATAACCAGCGCAATTTTAATGCTTGAGGGCGTTGTGGCGTAAGTATCCGGGTTTGGTTGCGTCTTAGATAATTAGGACTGAGAAAATTTGTTAATTCACTGTTGAGTTCTGCTTGCTCAATCTTTAACTGGGAATATTTTAGCCGTTGTGCTAAAGCCAAGTTTAACAGTAGATAGGCAGCAGTTATTCCAGCCACGACTACCCACAAAATACCACGAGTCAGCAGCCTCAACAAAAATACTTGCAGATAGCCGACTTCCCGAAACCAAAAAATCTCTGCTCCCAAACGGCAACCCAGATCCAACAGTAGCCACAGCCCCAAAAATCCGATTAATAGCCTAAAGCCCCATTTCCAATACATTGATATGTAATTTAAGAAGAACGCCAATTTTCTATTTGCAAACCGTTTACTCTTTGAAATTCTCGAACATTAGATGTTACAACAAAAAGCTAAACCACATCTAGTTTGCATATCTAAAATTTATATAATTTTTGTGGGGTGGGCAACATAAGCGCCGTAATTATGCGAGTAAATAACCCATCATTAAAACTCGATTTCGTTAGGTGGTAGCAGTTCGTCCCGGTAGGACTCAAAAATAATACTTTCTACTACACCTTGATGTTGCATAATAGTTTCTGGCCAAGTGATGGGTTTTGTTTCTAAGAAAGTAACAAAGACTTTGCTTTCAGTAATACCTTGTGGTTTTTCAGCTAGTTCGATTTTGCCATTTTTATAAATTCCTTCAATGGTTCGTAGCATTGTTTTTACCTCCTATCGAAATTCTAGTAGTACGGTGTACACACAAGTCTCAAATAGTTGATTAACTAAGGTTTTACCCCACCCTAACCCTCCCCTTATAAAGGGGAGGGAACCAAATTTCCTATTTCCCCCCTTTATAAGGAGGGATTAAGGGGGGTAATTCGACTTGTGTGTAAACCGTAGTCCGAAGAGTGGGAAGGGTACAATGAATTACCCGGACTTGATATAAATCCCAAAATGCTCCATCCTTAAACGTGATTTGTGCGATCGGCGATCGCTAACAATGTAGTTCCAGTTTAGAACATCGGAGTTCTCAGGGTAAGGCTGACGATGAGATGAACAGTTAAGCAGTTAAATAACCAGTAAAATAGTTCAATTACCGACAAGTGTTGTGTGGGGAGATTCTAGCCAGTTGCTCTCGCTCGACAAGCGTGCTATACCAATCTTGTAGCCACTACAGCACTCTCACAACTGGCCCGCGCCAGGACAATAAAACGACGATGAATTCACTTGGATCTCAGTCGAGAGTTGAAGTACGAGATCGAGGGATGTCTCCTTTGAACAACCCCAAGGATTGGTCATGGTCATTCTGGGCTGCTGTCCCACTCTACCCCTACGGCAGGCGGCGGACAGTTCGTCAGGAAATAGTTAAGGATACTATCTGGACATTCGATCAGCTTCACGGCATTCTCTACACCATCGTGCCGATTCGCATGACTATCGTCAAGCTTTTTGCCGGAGGACTTCTGGTTTATGCACCCGTTGCTCCCACAACTGAGTGTGTCCGCTTGGTTAATGAGTTGGTAGCAAAGCACGGTGAAGTTAAGTATATCTTACTGCCAACCAGTTCTGGTCTAGAGCATAAAGTCTTCGTTGGCCCCTTTGCTCGTCGCTTTCCTCAAGCACAAGTGTTTGTTGCCCCGCACCAGTGGAGTTTTCCGTTCAATCTGCCGCTTAGTTGGCTAGGTTTTCCCCAAAAACGAACTCAAGAACTCCCAGAGGACTCAAGCCTTGCTCCCTTTGCTCTGGAGTTTGACTATGCAATATTGGACATCGACTTGGGACGAGGATCTTTTGCAGAAGTTGCATTGTTTCACAAGCGATCGCGCACTCTGCTTGTAACTGATTCTATACTTTCTGTGCCAGTTGACCCACCAGAAATCCTCCAATTAGATCCTTATCCCTTACTGTTTCATGCCAGGGATAATGCCTCGGAGACAATCGAGGACAATAAAGACAACCGTCGCAAAGGATGGCAACGCATTTCACTGTTTGCGCTTTACTTCCGTCCAAGTGCTTTGGAAGTTGCTTCAGTCAAACAGATGTTTCGTGATGCTCTCAAAGCACCAGAGCGATCGCTAAAAACGTACTTTGGTTTATTTCCTTTTCGCTGGCAAGAAACCTGGAAGCAGGCATTCGACGCTCTACGAGGCCAGGGACGACCATTTGTCGCACCGATTTTGCAAATCCTCATTTTTCCTCAAGCACCAAAACAAGTCCTCAAATGGGCTGATACAGTTGCAAGTTGGGATTTTCAGCAGATTATTTCCTGTCACTTTGAATCGCTAATTAAAGCAAATCCGCGTCAATTTCGGCAAGCATTTGCTTTTATGGAAAAAAATCTTTCTTCTAGCGAAAGCCAGCCTTTATTGGAGGAAGACTTAAAATTTATTCAGGAACTTGAAGCGAGTCTAGTTAAACGCGGTATCGCAACGCCAGCTAAAGAGGATGTCTGAGAAGTATCAAATATTTATCGATCCCCCCTAACCCCCCTTAAAAAAGCTACGGTGTACACACATCTCTAAAAATCCTACCCACCCAATATTTCTGTTCAAGTGAAAGTCTCACACTGAGCAAATATCCCGCCCTGAACTAAAGTTCTGGGCTGATAAGCTAAAGTCCTCTAAAAGAGGACTAAACTAAATTTCTTGTTTAGTCCTCTTTTAGAGGACTTTGGTTATGAGACTCGGAATTTATTCCGAGGCGGGATAGATACACTGCACCAACACTTGTGTGTACACCGTAGCCTTAAAAAAGGGGGGAATAAGAGTCTTAAAGTCCCCCTTTTTAAGGGGGATTTAGGGGGATCTCCAAGGATTAGATGTATATAAAAGAACTTTTCAGACATCCTATAAAGAGAATTTGTAATCAACTAGCTGAATTATTTAAAACCTCAGCGATCGCCTGGGAAATCGGTAAACCAGGACAGCGTTCCAGCCAGAAGAACTCGCCAACTGGGTTAACTTCCAGGAATACATGACGACCATCAGGAGTCAAAATAATATCAAGCGCTCCATAATTTAAACCAAATTCTACCATGAGTTTGAGCAATTTCTCTTCGACATCTTCGGGCAAAGTGTATGACTTCCAAGCGTCGAGTAAGGCGATTCCCTGTTTGCGCCAGTCGTAACGTGCCTTATCCAAAGCTTGAGAATCAACCGCAGCCGTTAGCACGCGTTTACCGACAATAATTGTCCGCAATTCCAATGCTTTGGGAATCTTTTCTTGAAATGTCATTGGGCAGAAACGTAAGCCATCAAGGTTGTCTAGATCCTCTGAGGAAATTGGATTTGTAAATACAACTTTTTCTCGCCCTTGTTCATCATAAATAGCGAAGGAAGAGAGCATTTTGGTAATCATTCCCTGCTGACACTCTTGGGCAAATTGCTTTACTGCTATTGGATTATTTGTAGTCAGAGTGCGAGGCGTATCTAGACCGATATCTCTTGCTATTTGTAATTGCAGTTGCTTATTTTCGGCTCGGCGAATATTTGGCAGAGGGTCAAGATGAAACCCCCTGATACTAGCAATCATTCCCTCAATGCTGACGCGAGATTCTTTGAGTGAGGCTTCTCTAAGTTGCCTATCCATTGAGTTGGGAATTTTTGACCCAATTGCAATGCGCCGATACCAAACAGCTGACACTTCATTTAAATCTAATGTCTGGTCATCGACACTCAAAATCACTCGCTGACTACTACCATAGTAAATATCTAACTGCATTTCTGTGGGAAATCGGTCTGTGTCAAAACGAAATGCTTTCTTTCCTTGGGCTTCAATTGCCTGGATAACTAAAGGAATACTTTCGTTATCTTGGCTGTGAGTAATGATTAAAATAGTCACGTCGCTTCGCTCCGAATTCAAAATTCAAAATTCAAAATTCAAAATTAATAATCCCCATAAATAAATTCGCCTCGTTCCCAGTCTGAAGACTGGGAATGTATTGCTGTGGGCTGCTGCCTCTGGTCAAGCCACTGGAGGCGGAGCCTCCCAGGATGGATTCCCAGCCTGGAGGCTCTTAACCAGTCAGGGCAGGGGCTATATTTTAACTTAGTGCCATTCAGCCTTAACCCAAGCGTATTGGGTTATCAGTTGGTTGGGAATTTTTAAGTAAGAGCATTTTACTTCGGGCTTGTTGAAAGTAGTGCAGATGCGATCGCAAAAGCAATTGGATAGTCCAAATCTCTTTCCAGCATCCCCCACTCTCCTGTAGGATTAATTTCTAAAAAAACATATTCTCCTGATGGCGTTTTAATTAAATCAAATGCTCCAAAAACCAGTCCAAACTTAGCCATAAAGGCATCTAAACAACGGATTAGTCGATCGGGTAATTGCTCTGGTTGCCAGGTAAGAATCTTTTTTGTCTCGCGTCGCCAATCCTGGGTAGATGCTGCATATTCAGACGCATCTAGCGCCCCGACAAACAGATTGCCATCCACATATACTGCTCGTAGTTCTTGCTGTTTAGGAATTTGTTCTTGAAACATAACTGGACAATAGCGCAGTGTTTCAGCATCAAGTAAGTCTTCTTCTTTAACGACGCTGGTATACATGAAAAAAGAAGAGGCTTGCATCCCAAAAGAAAGAGGTCTGAGCAGCTTGACAATCATTTTTCCTTTAACTTGGTGGAAAAATTCTCGTGCTTCTTGAGGATTGTTGGTGACAAGAGTCCGAGGTATGACAAGACCTACTTCCGATGCAATCCGCAGTTGACGTAACTTGTTTTCAGCTGCACTTATCCGGTGTAAATCATCCACCCACTTAGCATCTCTGAGGCTGTCCCAAAAGCCATCTAAGACTGCGAGTGATTCATTAGAACAGGCTGCTTGAAATTGTGGAGCCAATTCTTGACCGAGATCGGGTTGCCAAATACGCCGCATCCATACTGCTTGCACTTGCTCGGTGTTGAGGGAGCGATCGTTATATATCAGTGAATGATTGCTACCAGAGTTACTTAAATTAGCCTGGAGTTGGAGTGCGATCGGAAACTTATCAGTATCAAAACGAAATGGCTGTGCGCCTAGCTTTGATACCGCTTCTGCAACTTTATCTATTGTAAAATAATCACCACTATGGGTGATTAATAAAACTACATCACGATCGAGGTGCATAAAATATTTTTATTAGTTTTTGCATTTTCACTATTGTTAACTCTTGAGAAAGCAAAATTTTAAAAAAGTGAACTTAATTTTAATGAGAAGCCAACCCCTAGACGAAGTTGGCACTAACTGTATTTTTATACTGACAATAGTTTTAAAACCGCATCTCTGGTGTAATCAAAAGTATGCAGCTATACAGGTTTAGACGGCGAACTGTCATCATCGCCATCTGAAGGATACTTCTGAGTAACAGCGTATTCATCACTATCAGAAGGGTACTTCTTAGTTACTGCGCCATCTTCTTGATCGGATGGAAACTTCAGAGTTGTTACAAGTTCATCCTTATTCTTGTTTGTGGCATTATTACATTTACCACCGATAATCGCTTTTGAGTCTTCATCAGAAAGGTCTTCAAGGCTTTGCCCTTCCAAGAATCGAGCGAAGAATGGTACTGCTTGTGAATTCAACTTTTCTGGTTTGTTTTCAGACACAATCTTTCTCCTATAACAACTGAACTTAAATATCTCCTGTATTATATGACATATTACATACTAATACCTTTGCCAAAAAAAGAGTTTATACATCAACTCAACCTCGGAAATTGGCGAAGTTTGACTTACCAAAATAAGTATTAATTTATCCTTTAACAAATATTTACTTTTGTATAATCATTGCTTGTATAAAGTTAAAAATATAATAATTTTTCTTACAGCAAGTATGAACGGGGCGCAATTGTGAAACAGTATAGCAAGGGACTGGGGACTGGGGACTGGGGATGGTGGGGCAGGTAATTATCAAAAAATTCACTTAAATATCTTAATAATCATCCTTAAAAGCGCAACATTTCTAGGAATTATTTACTTCAAAATAATTCAAAATATTCTCTTTGCTCCCAGTTAGTCACCTGTTTTAAATAGTCTTCTGGTGGGCGATCGCCGACGGACTGCAAAAAGCGATTGTAAATTCAAATTGACCGACACCTCCTTCGTTTTCTACACTCCTTAAAGGCAATCCCATTTCAACTAAGTTTTCGGCTAAAACGCGCAGTAAGTCGTGAATCTCTGGATTGTGGGATTCTAAAAGATATTGGAAACTATGCTCTACAGCGCTAACTTTTGCAGGTTCACCAGGTTTTCCAGAAGTACCAACATTAGCGATCGCTAACATTGGATCTTCTAACTTTGCCAGATACCACTCAACTTCTAAGCCGACAATATACTCCAATCCCCTTTGATGTAACTCTACCAATGATTGGCGCAAAATACCGCGACTGGAAAAGGGCATTACCTGACCATTTTGAAAGTACTCGTTACAGAGAATAAAACCAGTACGTTTTGCCCAAGGCAGAATTTTGAAGGTATCAGGGACAGGAACAGCTACAAGATTTGGCGCACCTGTCATCAAAGGCATATCTAAACTACCGCCAGGAACAAACGGGTTAAATACTATTGCACCACCAGTATCAAACAGGAATGTGCCTGTGCTGATTTGCATAGCGTTTTCTAAGGCGCTGAAAAATGTCTGCGGTAAGAGCGATTTGCTGCGAACAATCCCATGCTGGTCTGACCAAGCGGTACGAATCAACAATAGATCCCGTTCTTTGACAACAGCCTCAAGCTTTTTAGATGCTTCTTTTTGGATTTCTGTCCACAGGTGATGACGCTCAATAAATCCAGGCTTTTTCATTGCACACAAAAAATCTTAAATTAACATGGAGCCATTCTGTTGACGCTTGACGAATGTGACGATATTAACTAGAGTTCTGCATGAATTAAAGCGTTTTAAAGCTCAATTACTTTATTTGGTTGAAATATACATTCTGGCGTGAGAATATTAGCTTAATCATTGTGAAATAAGATTCGACAGTAAGAATTTTATATTTTATTATAGCGTTTCCCGACCTGCTAAGGTACTGAGTAAATCACTAATAACATTAGGTAAGCCTCTGCGTACCTTTGCGTTTGACTCTGCGCTCCTCTGCGTTTAAAAACATTATTTCTGTACCTCACGTAACTAGGAATTGCTATATGCTTACCCGTGACATGATTGCGTGGTTTCCAACTTGTAGCTCCTAATTCAATACTCCTGACTTCCTTTTTTCATAAGTTAACCAATTTTTATCAATCATTGCAGAAGATGATTAAAAATTAAGATTCATTGAGTTTTCACTAACATCATGAAGGTGTAATAGAGTAAAAGTGAGAATTGGAGCGTTGACGTGGAGTTAGTAACTATACATAGACAGCCAGCAAGCATTCTTGGTTTAGCAGGGCAATCGATAGATGCTGCAACTGTTTCATTGGCATTTGAAGCGGGGATCAATTACTTTTTCTTTTACAATTTGGAATCGGAAAACTTCTTGGATGGCTTGAAATCTCTGCTGGTAGGAAAGCGTGAGCAGACCTTGATAGCAACAGGTAGTGAAAATTGGAATATAGAATCTTTACGCAATTACTTGGACTGCGTGCGCCATCGTTTAAATATCGCGCAAGTGGATGTATTTTTTGCTGAATATGTTTCCCCTGCTGATGACATAGTTCAACTTCAAGCGGTGCTTGACGAACTGCATTCTTGGAAAGATCAAAAACTCGTGCGTTATGTAGGAGTCACAACTCACAACCTACCTATTGCCAAACAATTAATTGAAGTACGTCACATTGATGTGCTGATGCTCCGTTATAATATGGCACATCGAAAAGCTGAAGAAGATGTTCTTCCCAGCGCTTCAAAGGCAGGTATTCCAGTAGTAGCATTTACCTGTACTCGTTGGGGGTCATTACTTAAGGGGCATCCCAACTGGCAACAAAAACCACCACTAGCAGCAGACTGTTACCGAATGGCACTAAGTCATCGGGCAGTGCGTCTGGCACTTACTGCCCCAAAAAATAGGCAGCAATTACTGGAAAATCTTTCTGTGCTGCACTCACCCCAACTTTCGCAGCAGGAACTAACTCATTGGCAGGAGTATGGCGACTTAATTTATGGTGCCGGGCAAGACTCTTTTGATACTCAATGGATTTAAAATCCTGGTTATTGCTAGTGGTAAAGCAATTCATCTATAGTGCTATTTTTTCTTTAAACTGCTTACAAGGGTTCTGGATAACGCATATTTAATTTCACTAAATGTCTATTAATTAATTTTAATTTTTTAATATTTTACTCTCATCTAGTCAAAATATCTGCTGAAATGAAATTAATTATAGATAAATTTCTCAAAAAATTGATTGCATATTCACAGGTAAGAAATGAGCAAGCGAGGCTAGTTCTGATATGACAACCTGTAAAAATAGGAATTGGCACTCAGATTTATTAGAAGCTATTAGCATTATTGGAGTGCTGGCTCATGGCATATTTTCTTGTGAAAATCACGCCTTAGCCCAGATTACCCCTGATGGAACATTGGGTAATAACTCTTCAAAAGTCACTCCTAATGTCAATATCAAAGGTAGTGCTGCTGACCGGATTGATGGTGGAGCAATTCGCGGTACAAACCTGTTCCATAGTTTCCAGGAATTCAATGTGGGTGAATTGCAGCGAGTTTATTTTGCCAATCCCACAGGAATCTCCAATATTCTCACACGGGTGACGGGAAGTAATATCTCGAATATTCTCGGTACATTGGGGGTAAATGGTAATGCAAATTTGTTTTTGATTAATCCCAATGGCATTTTATTTGGGAACAATGCACGACTAGATGTGGCGGGTTCCTTTGTGGCGAGTACGGCGAATTCTTTTGGGTTTGGCAATGGGTTAAAATTTAGTGCAACAAATCCTCAGACTCCTTCTGCATTACTAACAGTTAATCCTTCGGCTTTGCTATTCAATCAACTTCAAGCTGGCAGAATTGAAAACAGTTCAATTGCACCAATAGGAGATAATATCTTTGGTCTACGAGTACCAGATGTTCGAAGTTTGCTATTAGTCGGTGGAGAAATTGCCATCAACGAAGGTCAATTGAATGCTCCGGGTGGGCGAGTGGAATTGGCAGGAGTTGCAGGTGAGGGGACAGTCGGACTGAATGTGGATGGTAATAATTTAAGTTTGGTTGTTCCTGATAATCTAGCTAAAGCCGATATCTCACTCAGTAATCAAGCCTTGGTCAGTACCAGTGGCGAAGGTGGCGGCGCTATTCAGGTGTGGGGTAAAGGAGTTACAGTTAGTGGAGGTTCCAAGATTGAAGCCAGCACTTTAGGAGCATTACCTGGAAAAGGATTGAGTGTAAATGCTTCCGAATCAGTGCAAGTCGTTGGAGAATCACCTACTGGAATTCGCAGTGGTTTATTTGCTGAAAATTCTGGGACAGGAGATGCAGGAGACCTGACAATTAACACCAGACAGTTACAAATCTTAGCAGGAGGAAAGATTTCATCTAGTACAACGAATGCAGGTGTGGCAAGAAATTTGACTGTGAATGCCTCAGAATCAGTGCAAATAATCGGTATTCCAGATAATCCCAATTTAGGCTCTACTGGTATGTTTGCTGCATCTAATGGAGTAGGAGACGCCGGAGACATCACGATTAACACTAGACAGTTACTCATCCAAAATGGAGCCGGAATTATAACCGATAGCGAAGGTAAAGGGGTTGGAGGGAGTATAACAGTAAATGCCGAATCAGTGCAGCTAGTCGGTACTGCTATTCTTCCACAGTTTCCTAATAGATGGTATCCGAGCAGAATAAGTTCTAACGCCTATGACATAGGGCCCGCAGGAAAGATTACGATTAACACCAATCAGTTATTAATCCAAGATGGAGCAGCGATTTCAGCTCGAACTAGCAGTAGTGGGGCTGGAGGAAGCTTGACAGTCAATGCCTCCCAATCAGTTAAACTGATAGGATTTGCTACTAATAGTAATAGTCTATTTCCCTTTCCCAGCAGCTTGTTAACTCAAACATCGAGTACAGGAACAGCAGGAGATTTGGCAATTAATACGAATCAATTGATTGTCCGACAAGGACAACTATCTGCCAGTACTTTTGGACAAGGGAATGCTGGCAATATAAACATTGAAACTGTCACTATGAATATCATTGATAGTCAAGTGGGAAGCAGTGTTTATCGTAAAGGGTTTGCCGGAAATTTGACTATTCACGCTGCCGAGTCAGTGGAAATTAGCGGAAAAATCAAATCATTTACATCTAATCTTGAAAATCCTGCTGGCTTATTTGCTCAGGTAAACCCTAGAGGTGAGGGTCGCGGTGGCAACTTGACCATTGAGACAAAACGCTTGAGTGTCAGTAATGGAGGTAAAGTGCAAGTCGCTACTTTTGGTCAAGGCGACGCTGGGAATCTCACAATTCGGGCTTCGGAAGTAGAAGTATTTGATACACTTATTGATAACCTCTATGCTACAGGTATCAATGCAGGTGTTGAAGTAGACGCAGACGAAACAGTGATTCCACCCAGAGGCAACGGTGGCGATTTAACAATTGAAACCGATCGCTTGAGTGTGAGAGGTGGTGCAGTAGTATCGGTTGGAACTGCTGGAGTGGGCAATGCAGGTAAATTACGAATTCATGCGTCGAAATCTGTAGAAGTCGTTGGTAAATCAGCAAATGGTAACTTTAACAGCCAAATCAGCGCTGCGGTGACGCCAGAAGGTACTGGTAGCGGGGGAAGTGTAAAGGTTGAAACTGAGCAGATGAGTGTCCGAGATGGAGGTGAAGTCACTGTCAGTAGTGCCGGCGCGGGGACGGCAGGCAACCTTGACATCCAAGCTCGTTCTTTGAGCCTGGATAATCAAGGAGCGATCGCCGCCATAACCAGATCGGGGAATGGTGGTAATATTACCTTGAAGTTGCAAGACTTATTATTACTACGCAATCATAGTCAAATTTCTACCACTGCCGGCAGTAGCGAATTCGGTGGCGATGGCGGTAACATCACCATTAATAGCCCTTTCATTGTCGCCGTTCTTAAAGAAAATAGCGATATCAGCGCTAACGCCTTTACAGGAACTGGTGGTAGAGTTGACATTACAACAAACGGTATTTTCGGTATTCTGCCGCAAAAAAGCCCAACCGAAAACAGCGACATTACAGCGAGTTCGGAATTGGGAGTGAGCGGGGAAGTAACTATCAACAGTCCAGATACTGACCCCAGTCGCGGCTTAATTCAACTACCCTCTAACCTCATAGATGTATCCCAACAAATCGCCCAAGGTTGCACTCCCAGAAGAGGACAAAACGCTAGTCGTTTTATCGCCACTGGACGCGGTGGATTACCCCAAAGTCCTAACGAACCGTTGCAGGGACGAGCAGTAATTACTGGTTGGGTAGATTTGCCACTACAAGCAACAGCGATCGCGGATAATTTATCTACTGCAACTATGACCAAATCTAGCGATCCAATTGTCGAGGCTCAAGGATGGATTGTTGATGGTAACGGTGATATTATGCTTGTGGCTCAATCTGGGCAAAGTTCTTCTATTCCCTCTGCCATGTCCTGTAGTCAATGATTCATTACTCTATCGGCAGAGGAATTTCTATTGATCTAAGTATTTCTTCAGAAAAGTTATTACTTTTCACTACTCTTAGCAGAATAAAATTAGGCCAAAGCATTAAAGCGAATCGCTACAGCGATGACACAGCCTAAAAGACCCACCACCNNNNCACTACTCTTAGCAGAATAAAATTAGGCCAAAGCATTAAAGCGAATCGCTACAGCGATGACACAGCCTAAAAGACCCACCACCACAATCACTATACAAACTAACCTTGATTCAACAATTGCTGTTTGTGTGGGGATGGGAATTGCGATCGCAGCTTTTTGGGCAAATTGTGCTTCTGCCCAAATTACTCCCGATCGCACTCTACCTAATAATTCCACCGTCAAACTAGAAGGTAACACCAGAATTATTGAAGGAGGAACCAGAGCGGGTGGCAATTTGTTCCACAGCTTTGAAGAATTTTCCGTTCCCACTGCAAGCACTGCTTTCTTTAATAATGCTCTTGACATTCAGAATATCATTAGCAGGGTAACGGGTAAGTCAGTTTCTAACATTGATGGGTTAATTCGCACTAATGGTATAGCTAACCTATTTCTGATTAATCCGTCGGGGATTATTTTTGGTAAAAATGCCTCACTGAACATTGGTGGTTCTTTTGTGGCGACTACTGCCAATGCGATACAGTTTAGCAATCAAAGTTTTTTCAGTGCTGACAATCCAAATAGTCCTGCATTATTGACAGTCAATCCTTCAGCTTTTCTATTCAATCAAATTGCTGCTGCGCCGATTCAAAATAACTCAGTCGCACCAGCAGGATTAAATCAGTCCGGCTTTAATGCCTTTGGTCTACGTGTAGTAGATGGTCAAAGTTTGCTGCTAGTGGGTGGCAACATCAGCATGGATGGTGGAAGGTTAAATGCTTTTGGTGGGAGGGTTGAGTTAGGAGGATTGGCGGGTGCAGGAACAGTTAATTTAAATAATATAGATGGTAGTAATTTGAGTTTGAATCTTCCTGAAGATATAGCATGGGCAGATGTATCACTGATCGACGGAGCCAACGTAAATGTCTCTGCTGACAAGGGGGGAAGTATCGCCATCAACGCCCGAAACATAGAGGTTTTGGGAGCAAGTTGGCTACTAGCTGGAATAGCACCAGGGTTAGGTTCTGCAAGTACTCAGGCAGGAGATTTAACGCTGAATGCCACAGGCACGATTCGAGGTGGGCAGGCTAGCAGAATTTTAAATATCGTAAACTCTAATGGTAAAGGTAGTGCTGGCAACCTTAACATCATTGCAGATTCACTATTTTTAACTGATGGCACTCAATTGTCTGCCAGCGTTTTTGGACAAGGGAATGCAGGTAATATTTCCATTCAAGCTGAAGATATCTCTTTTGATGGAGTGGATAATAATGGTTTTTCTAGTGGTGCATTTAGTGCTGTAGAACCAGGTGCAACAGGAAAAGGAAGCACTATCAGTATTACAAGTGGATCGCTGGCTTTAACTAATGGCGCTCGATTGAATACGAACAACGGTGGTAACATTAGTGTAACAACTGGGTCACTCTCCCTAACCAATGGCGCTCGAGTGTCTGCTAGCACTCGTGACCGAGGAGATACAGACAATATCTTCATTGATGCTAGAAATAATATCGTCTTGGATGGAGTAGAAGATAATAACTTTTTCAGTGGAGTATTTAATGAGGTCTTACGTGGATCTGTTGGTGATGGAGGCAGCATTAGTGTGGCAACTGGGTCACTATTGGCAAGTAATGGCGCTAGATTAACCGCTAGTACCTCTGGTCTAGGAAATGCAGGTAATGTGTTGATTGATGCCCGTGATACTGTCTCACTTGATGGTCGTGGTACAGGTGTTTTCAGTAATGTGACAAATAGGGGTAATGGTGGGAATGTTACCGTCATTACCGGAACGCTATCTGTCACCAATAACGCTCAACTGAGTACAAGTACCTTCTTCAAAGGCGATGCAGGCAATATCAGTATTGACGCTCGTAATCGAATCTCTTTTGATGGCAGAGATACAGGTGCTTTCAGCAGAGTCGAAAAACTCGGCGAAGGTAATGCTGGGAAAGTCAATATTACTACCAATGGCTCGCTGTTTGTCACTAATAGTGCTCAATTGAGTGCGGACGTTCTTGGGCGTGGGAATGCAGGCAATGTGACGATTAAGGCTCAGGATCGTGTCTCTTTTGATGGAGTAGACAGCGTTGTTTCTAGCGCAGTCAGACCTGGAGCAGAAGAAGGCAAGGGTGGGAATGTGACTGGGAATGTGACTATCACTGCCAGGGCTGTTTCTGTTACCAATGGGGCACAAATAGTCGCAAACACTCAACGAGGGGATGCTGGCAGTATAACGATAAACGCCCGTGATACAGTCTCTTTTGATGGAGTAGACAGCGTTGCTTCTAGCGCAGTCAGACCTGGAACAGAAGAAGGCAAGGGTGGGAATGTGACTATCACTGCCAGGGCTGTTTCTGTTACCAATGGGGCACGAATATTCGCAAACACTGAAGGACGAGGGGATGCTGGCAGTATAACGATAAACGCCCGTGATACAGTCTCTTTTGAAGGGGTCAGTGATGACGGGCAGCGTAGCAGTGCTGCTATCACCGCAGTGCAAAAAGGAGCAGTGGGCAACGCTGGGGACATCACTATTAATACTGACTCACTATATATTACTAATGGAGCTAGATTAGTGAGCATCGCTGAAGGTCAAGGGAATGCAGGCAGCGTCACAATTAACGCCCGTGATGCTGTTTATTTCAGTGGAATAGGTAGTAATGGACATTTCAGTAGTATATTCAGCAACTCAGCATCTGAACTAGCGGGCAAGAGTGGGGATATCACTATTACTACCGGATCGCTGTCTGCAACAGATGGGGCTTTCCTAACAGTCAGTACTGTAGGACAAAAAGATGCAGGAAATGTGAGGATTGAGGCTCGCAATACCGTCTCCTTCAGCAAAGACGCTTTATTGTCTGCTAGTACCTTTGGGCAAGGAAATGCAGGCAGTGTGACGATTAAAGCTAAAGAGCGCTTTTCCTTGACAAACAACGCAAAAGTCGCCACCGTAGTTTATCCTAGAGCATCGGGTAATGCTGGGGACATTACCGTCACCACGGGGTTGCTATTGATCGCCGATGGAGCAGGATTAACTACCACTACTGAGGGACTTGGACAGGGGACAGCAGGTGATATAGGAGTTACAGCCAGTTTGATTTTTCTTAACAATAAAGGCAGTATTCAAGCTACGACTGCCTCAGGCAATGGCGGCAGTATCGACTTGAATGTGCGGGACTTATTACTCTTGCGTCGAGACAGTCAAATCTCCACTACTGCGGGCACTACACAAGGTGGTGGTGATGGCGGTAATATCATTATCAATAACCTCCCAAATTACCGAGGCTTTGTCGTTGCCGTCCCCAATGAAAATAGCGATATCACTGCCAACGCTTTCGAGGGTAGCGGCGGGAAAGTTATTATCAACTCTACTGGCATCTTTGGGCTACAGCCGCGCAGTCGGCAAGAGCTTGAGCAGCAGTTGCAAACAACCGACCCGAAAAAGCTAAATCCTAATCAGTTACCAACAAGTGATATCACTGCCATCTCCCAAACCAACCCTTCCTTAAATGGTGAGATAAATCTCAACACACCTGATACTGACCCCAGTCGCGGCTTAATTCAACTACCCTCTAACCTCGTGGATGCATCCCGACAAATCGCCCAAGGTTGCACTCCTAAAAGAGGACAAAACGCTAGTCGTTTTATCGCCACAGGACGCGGTGGATTACCCCAAAGTCCTAACGAACCGTTGCGAGGGCGAGCAGTAATTACTGGTTGGGTAGATTTGCCCGCACAAGCAACAGCGATCAAACCGTTGCAAGGACGAGCAGTGATTACTGGTTGGGTAGATTTGCCACCACAAGCAACAGCGATCGCGGATAATTTATCTACTGCAACTATGACCAAATCTAGCAACCCAATTGTGGAGGCTCAAGGATGGATTGTTGATGGTAACGGTAATATTATGCTTGTGGCTCAATCTGGACAAAGTTCTTCTATTCCCTCTGCCATGTCCTGTAGTCAATAATTCCTTACTCCAATGGGAGAGGAATTTCTATTTATCTAAGTATTTCTTCAGAAAAGTTATTACTTTTCATTACTCTTAGCAGAATAAAATTAGGCCAAAGCATTAAAGCGAATCGCTACAGCGATGACACAGCCTAAAAGACCCACCACCACAATTACTATACAAACTAACCTTGATTCAACAATTGCTGTTTGTGTGGGGATGGGAATTGCGATCGCAGCTTTTTGGGCAAATTGTGCTTCTGCCCAAATTACTCCCGATCGCACTCTACCTAATAATTCCACCGTCAAACTAGAAGGTAACACCAGAATTATTGAAGGAGGAACCAGAGCGGGTGGCAATTTGTTCCACAGCTTTGAAGAATTTTCCGTTCCCACTGCAAGCACTGCTTTCTTTAATAATGCTCTTGACATTCAGAATATCATTAGCAGGGTAACGGGTAAGTCAGTTTCTAACATTGATGGGTTAATCCGCGCGTCGGGTACAGCAAACCTGTTTCTCCTTAATCCCAATGGGATTATTTTTGGCGAAAATGGCCAATTGAATATTGGCGGGTCGTTTGTTGCAACGACCGCAAATGCGATTCAATTTGGCAATCAAGGTTTTTTCAATGTTAACAATCCAAATTCTCCTGCACTACTGACGGTCAATCCTTCCGCTTTCCTATTCAATCAACTTCAGGCTGGCAGAATTGAAAACAGGTCAATTGCACCAGCAGGAATAGCTCCTGCTGGTTTTAATGCATTTGGTTTACGAGTAGGAGATGGTAAAAGTTTGCTGTTAGTGGGTGGTAATGTCAGCATGGATGGCGGACAGTTAAATGCTTATGGTGGGAGAGTTGAGTTAGGAGGGTTAGCAGCACCTGGAAATGTCAATCTTCTTTTTAATGGAGATAATCTCAGCTTGAAATTTCCTGATAATGCGACTCGTGCTTCGGTATCGCTTACCAATCAGGCGCGTGTGTATGTACAAGCTGCTGGTGGCGGTAATATTGCTATCAATGCCCGAAATTTGGAGATATTAGGCGGGAGTGTCCTTTATGCTGGGATTGTGGGGGGTTTGGGTACACCTGAGACTGTTGCTGGGGATATCACGCTAAATGCTACCGGAGACATCAAAATTGCTGATTATGGTAGCGGGATTGCCAATTTTGTAGAAGAAGGAGCAAAAGGCAAAGGAGGCAACATTACTATCGATTCTGGTGACTTCTTATTACAAGATGGCGCTCAACTTATTGCCTTAACTTCTGGAGTGGGAAATGCGGGGAATGTGACAGTGGATGCAAAAAATACTGTTTCCCTTGCAGGTAACGCTGCCATCTTCAGCAGAGTGGAAGCCGGAGGTGTGGGTAAAGGTGGCAATATCAACATCAATGCAGCAACACTGTCACTCACTGATGGCGCTACACTCTCTGCCTCAATTCTTGGACAAGGGAATGCGGGGAATGTAACGGTGCGTGCAAAAGATGGTGTGTCTCTGACAGGTAATACTGGCATTTTGACCACAGTGGCAGCCGGAGGTGTGGGTAAGGGTGGCAATATCGACATTAATGCTACAACACTGTCACTTACTGATGGCGCTCAACTGATAACCATTACTCGTGAAGCATCTGATACTCAACCAGCAGGAAAAGGAGATGCAGGCAATGTCAATATTTTGGTAACAGGTGATGTTGATATTGCTGGCGAGAAAAACGGTTTTCTGAGTGGGATTGTTAGCAGTGTGGAAACAGGAACAGTTGGCAATGGGGGTAACATTACCATCAATTCTGGTGACTTTTCACTACGAGATAGTGCTGAAATTAATGCCTCAACTCGTGGACAAGGAAATGGAGGTAACATTACCATCGGTTCCGGTGACTTCTCTCTAAGTGATGGCGCCCAACTTAATGCCTCAACTTCTGGAGTGGGGAATGCAGGGAATGTAACGGTGATTGCAAAAGATACTGTTTCCCTTGCAGATGCTGCTGCCATCTACAGTGCAGTGGCAACAGGAGGTGTGGGTAAGGGTGGCAATATCGACATTAATGCAGCAACCCTGTCACTCACTGATGGCGCTCAACTGATAACCATTACTCGTGAAGCATCTGATACCCAACCAGCAGGAATAGGGGATGCAGGGAATGTCAATGTTAAAGTAGCAGGTGCTGTAGATATTGCTGGGGAAAAAAACGGTTTTCTCAGTGGGATTGTCAGCAGTGTGGCCACAGGAACAGTTGGCAATGGGGGTAACATTACCATCGATTCTGGTGACTTCTTATTACGAGATAGCGCCCGACTTAATGCCTCAACTTTTGGACAGGGGAATGCAGGGAATGTGACGGTGATTGCAAAAGATGCTGTTTACCTTGCAGATGCTGCCATCCTCAGCACCGTAGAAGCCGGAGGTGTGGGTAAGGGTGGCAATATCAACATAAATGCAGCAACTTTGTCACTCACTGATAGCGCTCAACTGCTAACCTCTACTCGTGAAGCATCTGATACCCAGCCAGCAGGAATAGGGGATGCGGGGAATGTCAATGTGAAAGTCACTGGCGCCGTTGATATTGCTGGGGAAAAAAACGGTTTTCCCAGTGCGATTTTCAGCAGAGTGGATACCGGGACTGTTGGCCATGGAGGTAACATTACCATCGACTCCGGTGACTTCTCATTACGAGATGGTGCTCGACTTAATGCCTCAACTTTTGGAGTGGGGAATGCAGGGAATGTGACGGTGATTGCAAAAGATGCTGTTTTCCTTGCAGATGCTAGCATCTTCAGCACCGTGGAAGCCGGAGGTGTGGGTAAGGGTGGCAATATTGACATCAATGCAACAACTTTGTCACTCACTGATGGCGCTCAACTGATAACCATTACTCGTGGTGCATCTGATACCCAACCAGCAGGAAGAGGGGATGCGGGGAATGTCAATGTTTTGGTAACAGGTGCTGTTGATATTGCTGGGGAGAAAAACGGTTTGAAAAGTGCGATCGCCAGTATAGTGTCCACGGGAACAGTTGGCAATGGGGGTAACATTACCATCGATTCTGGTGACTTCTCACTACGAGATGGCGCTCAACTTTCTGCCTCAACTCTTGGACAGGGGAATGCAGGGAATGTGACAGTAGGTGCAAAAAATGCTGTTTCCCTAGTTAATGCTGGCATTCTCAGTACGGTGGAAGCCGGAGGTGTGGGTAAGAGTGGCAATATCAACATCAATGCAGCAACCCTGTCACTCACTAATGGTGCTCAACTGCTAACCTTTACTCGTAGTGCATTTGATACCCAGCCAGCAGGACAGGGGAATGCGGGGAATGTCAATGTGAATGTTACTGGCGCTGTTGATATTGCTGGAGAGAAAAATGGTTTGGTTAGTGCGATTTTCAGCAGTGTGGAAACGGGAACAGTTGGCAATGGGGGTAACATTACTATCGATTCTCGTGACTTTTGGTTACGAGATGGTGCTAAACTTTCTGCCTCAACTTCAGGAGTGGGGAATGCAGGGAATATTCGCATCAATGCAAAAGATGCGGTAACTATTTCTGGAACTAGTCATATCGGCGATAACAGTGGCTTATTTGTAAGTTCTACTAGTTCAGGAATCACAGGCGACATCGAAATCAACTCACCCAAAATTACCTTAGATAACCAAGGTAAACTCAATGCTGAATCTGCATCCGGTAACGGTGGTAACATCAACGTCAACAGCGACTTACTCTTACTCCGCCGCAATAGTCAAATCTCCACCAACGCAGGTACAGAAAAATTAGGTGGCAATGGCGGTAATATCAAAATCAATTCAAGATTTATCGTTGCAGTTCCTAAAGAAAATAGCGATATCAGCGCTAATGCTTTTACAGGGATTGGTGGTAGAGTTGACATTACAACAAACGGGATTTTCGGTATTCTCTCGCAAAAAAGCCCAACCGAAAATAGCGACATTACAGCAAGTTCAGAATTGGGAGTGAGCGGGGAAGTAACTATTAACACTCCAGATACTGACCCCAGTCGCGGCTTAATTCAACTACCCTCTAACCTCATAGATGTATCCCAACAAATTGCCCAAGGTTGCACTCCCAGAAGAGGACAAAACGCTAGTCGTTTTATCGCCACTGGACGCGGTGGACTACCCCAAAGTCCTAATGAACCGTTGCGGGGACGAGCAGTGATTACTGGTTGGGTAGATTTGCCTGCACAAGCAACAGCGATCGCGGATAATTTATCTACTGCAACTATCACCAAATCTAGCAACCCAATTGTGGAGGCTCAAGGATGGATTGTTGATGGTAACGGTGATATTATGCTTGTGGCTCAGTCTGGACAAAGTTCTTCTATTCCCTCTGCTATGTCCTGTAGTCAATAATTCGTTACTCCAAGAATCGGGGGAGGAATTACGATGAAACTCAAGAGTTATAAAAATAATCAGTGGCAACAGATATATAACGGATGCACCAGATGGTTCATTCGTTCCTTTAAAAACCATAACTTACCTGTTTTCATCCTCTTGGTTGTGGTGACAGCTTTTTTGTGCGTTACTGCTTTTCCCGTTGCTGCAACTATAGAAACACAAAATATCGCAATTGGAGTCTCAATCCAAAATCCGACTGCACAAACACAAGACTTGCTGCAACAGGGTAAAGTGCTGTATGAGGCAGGACAATTTGCAGAAGCGGTTAAAGTTTTGCAACAAGCAGTTAAAAGTTTTGGCAGCCAAGGCAATGAATTGCAACAAGCTGTAGCATTAAGTAATTTGGCGTTGGCATATCAAAAACTGGGTAATTTACCACCAGCGCAACAGGCAATTACAGATAGCTTAAAGTTGCTCGAAAAATCCTCTAATTCCCAAAATCTTCAGGTTTTGGCTCCAATTCTAGATATTCAAGGTAGTATTCAACTAGACTTAGGGCAAGCTGAACAGGCACTCAACACCTGGCAACGTGCGGAAGTTAGCTATAAGCAATTAGGCGATCGCAATGGCATTATCCGCGATCGCATCAATCAAGCACAAGCATGGCAAATTTTGGGATTTTACCGTCGGGCTTTGACGATCTTGACTCAATTGCAGCAGGAGTTACAATCAAAACCTAATTCAGTCAGTAAAGCAGTAGAATTACGGTCTTTTGGGAATGCTCTGCAATTAGCAGGAGATTTGAATCAATCTCGTCAGGTATTACAGCAAAGTTTGTCAATTGCCCAAAAATTGGATTCTCCCCAGGATGTCAGCGCGGCTTTATTTAGTTTAGGCAACACGGCACAAGTACAGCAAGATTTTAAGGGTGCAATACAGTTTTATCAGCAAGCTGCTGCGATCGCTCCTCACCCGATTAGCAAGGTTCAGGCTCAAGTTAATCAGTTGAATTTACTAGTGAACGCTGGACAAACAGCCGCCGTGCAGACACTATTGCCGCAAATCCAAACTCAACTGGCACAACTACCTGCTTCTGTGACAACTATTTATGCGCAGATTAATCTAGCTCAAAGCTTAATGAAATTCGGAACTACACCCGAAGCGATCGCTCAAATCTGCGCCAGAGCCTTGCAACAAGCTGAAAATTTAGCAGATAAACGAGCCGAAAGCTTTGCCCTTGGTACTCTAGGCAGTGTATACGAACAAACTAAGCAATGGTCAATTGCCCAGAACCTCACCCAACAAGCACTGAACATCGCTCAAACAATCAATGCCCCAGATATCGCTTATCGTTGGCATTGGCAGTTAGGACGCTTGTTAAAACAGCAGGGAGAAATTGAGGGCGCTATTGCTAGCTATGATACTGCGATCGGTGAGTTGCAGACTCTCCGTAGTGACTTAGTAGTTGTGAATCGAGATGTCCAGTTTTCCTTTAAAGAAAGTGTAGAACCTGTATATCGAGAGTCCGTAGAATTATTGTTGCAGTTTCAGCAAACTCATCCGAGCGAACCAATCCTAGACAAAGCTAGACAGAGGATTGAAGCACTGCAACTAGCGGAATTAGACGACTTTTTCCGGGAAGCTTGCATTAATGCCAAAACTGTTTTGCTTGACACAGTGGTAGATAAAGATAATCCCACAGCCGCGATCGTTTATCCAATTATTTTACCCGATCGACTCCAAGTGATTGTCAAAATTCCTAAACAACCACTGCGTAATTATACAGTAAATAAGCCCCAGAATGAGGTAGAAGGTACTATAAAACAACTCAGAGAGTATTTATTAGAACCCGATCGCAATGAAGAAGTGCAAGCGTTATCGCAGGAAGTCTATGGCTGGTTAATCAAAGAAATTGAGTCAGATTTAAAAGATAGTGGCGTCAAAACCCTTGTATTTGTACTGGATGGCATATTGCGAAATGTGCCAATGGCTATATTGTATGACGGTCAGCAATATTTGGTAGAAAAATACGCTGTAGCACTCAGCTTAGGACTCCAGTTACTCGCACTCAAACCCTTGACACAAACAAAACTCAATGTACTAGCTGCCGGGTTAATGCAACCACCACAAGGCTTTCAACAGCAATTTCCACCGCTACCAGAAATTAAATCAGAATTCGACTCTATTTCCCAAGCGATCGCCTCTACCACCCAGTTACTAGATCGAGACTTCAACAGCAAAAACCTAGAGAGTAAGGTAAATACTGTGCCATTTAATGTGTTACATCTGGCAACCCACGGTCAATTTAGTTCCAATGTTGAGAATACTTTTATACTTGCAAACGATGGGCCGATTAACGTTACGCAATTTGATAGCTTATTGCGCCGTCGAGATCGAACTCGCTCAGAAGCCTTGGAAATGCTCGTGTTAAGTGCTTGCCAAACTGCTACTGGTGACAATCGCGCCACGCTAGGGCTAGCAGGAGCATCCGTGAAAGCTGGCGCCCGTAGTACCTTGGCTTCACTATGGCATATCAGCGATAAATCTACTGCTATCTTAATTGGGGAATTTTATCGTGAGTTAGTTAAAAATGAGGTGACAAAGGCTGAAGCCTTGCGTCGTGCCCAAATAAAGTTGTTAAAAGATTATCCCAATTACAGTCGTCCTGGCTACTGGGCACCTTATGTTTTAGTTGGTAACTGGCTTTGACAAATTCTACTCATTTATTGAAGTTTCTAGAGGTTGCCCTTTTGGAGTGTGACAAAAGCTGTTCATGAGCGATCGCTCAAACCGAATTTGCCTGACGACTTTTGCAAAAGGTCTATTGCTCTGCTGTGCTACTTTGCATTAGCTTGGCAACATTTTATCAAAGGTTGTTTAGCTAAATTCTCTAAATCTACGGATTGAAGCAAATTCATCCACTCCACCGCTAGAGTTGGATCTTCAGGTTTGCTAAGACGTAATTCAGCTAAAGTAGTTAAGGCATCGAACCAAATACCATTTTCGGCATAAAGGTTTACCCGTTGCTGGGGAGTTGCTTGCTTCAAGTTATCTACTAATTGAGGATTTGGATTGACTCGTTGCACCCATCCTTCCACATACTCTCGTTCTGGAGGTTGTTGTGGATTGCAAATGACTTTTATTTTGAAAAACCAGTGATACATCTTGTCTACTTGCAATGGAGAAGCATTTGCGTTTAAGCGAATGCTAACAATTCCTGGTGTTTCTGGTATTGTTACTATTGTTCGGTAAAGAGTTTGACTTGATTTACCTGACTCATCTTTGACAACAAATTCAATGGAATCAATTAGAGACTTTTGATAGGGGACAAAAAACCAAAAAGTTGGATATTCCTCATTCGTCAAGCCCCAAACTTTAGTAACAGAAACAGCTTCTGTTTTTCCTTGATTGACTGTCTCTTTATATATAGGTACAAGTCCAACTACAGACTGATTCCCAACGCCACAACCGCGACTTGCAGCCCCTCCGCGATCGCCTGCTGCACCCCTGTCTGGAGGAGGCGGAGGAGGCGAAAATTTCTTAGGAGTAGCCGCCGCAACTGGTGTCATCCAAATCATTGGAGAATAGCCGATAATTCCCCAGAAAGTCATTCCCACTGCCGCGATTAATTGCATTTTTTGCCAATAGCTTTTCATAAAACCTCCTAAACTTGCTTGCTGAACGGCGATTTTCATGCTTAGAGAATGTTTGAAAAGTGTCGTATAACATATTAAATTCTGACATTACCCCCCCAACCCCCTTATAAAGCTTTCTCTGACATTACCCCCCCAACCCCCCTTATAAAGGGGGGCTTTAAGAAACTATTTCCCCCCCCTTCCAAGGGCTTTAAGAAACTATTTCCTCCCCTTTCCAAGGGCTTTAAGAGACTATTTCCCCCCCTTTGCAAGGGGGGGTTAGGGGGAGTATTAGATACTTTGGGTAACAAATATAGCTTTCCAAACATCCTCTTTTGATTGGCATTATTATTAATTTTTAAATTTCATGTTTAAGTAAGTTGTAGCTATTAAACTATTAACTACTAAAGCCAACATAGCAGGAATTAGCGGAACCCAACAACTATATACAATTAAAAATATAAAACAGCTAACGTATAAACTAATAATGGCTATTCCTCCTGCCAAACTTAAGTAAATGAATCGGTGCAGATAAGCAGTAAATAAACCGCCTAAAAAAGACCAACCCCAAACCCAAATTACCTCACCCCAAAGCGGCCAAGTCCACAACAGAGGTTTTCCGTCCAAAGCAGCACTGAGCAGTTGACTGACCATCTGGGCTTGTAAAAATACTCCTGGTATTGCCTGTAATTTTCCTTGAGGAGTGATGTAGGGAGTTAACCAGTAATCACCAAAAGTTTCTGCTGTTGTGCCAATAATGACTATTTTGCCTTTGACTGCATTGGCATTTAGCTTACCTCTTAACACTTGTTGTAAGGTCATACTTGGTGCAATCGCTTCTGGTGAAGGAGAAGAACGATAATTTAATAAAATTTGGTGTCCAAAAGCATCAACTCCTTGATAACCTCCGGTATGAGCTTCTATTGGTTTAAATGTCACCTTCCCTAATTGCCATGCGCCATCAGGGGTAAATTGCAACCGAATTCCTTTCGTATATAGGTAACGCAGCGCCAGTTGAACATTCAAGGCATAGGGCGCAGTACAAGGAGATGAAGGCGCAGGAGTTAACGCTAACAGATGGCGACGCACAACATTATCTGAATCGATGGCAATATCGCTAAAACCGAGATTATGTGAAGAAACTTCTGGGGGTGGTTTTACACCTGGTTTTCCGGCTTGAGAATCGCTGAGTTGACATACCCCGACAAAGCGATCGCTTTTTCGCATCCTTTTTGCCAATGCTGGATAATCCTTATCCACTGGATAATCTCGGTATATATCCAAACCAATAACTTGTGGTTGATATGCCTCTAATTTTTCTAACAGTTTGGCAAGTGATTTGTCTGACAACGAACCTTGAGGTTTTTCCGGTTTTTGCGCCTGGACATCTTCTTCAGTCACAGTGACAATCAGTAGGCGTGAGTCTGGTTTTTCAGGAGGGCGCAAGCGTACCAGTTGGTCAAATGCACTTAACTCTAATGTTTGCAGCATGCCCAAATACCTGATCCCGATTAATATTACTGTTACTACCATGCTCGTCAGTAAGATTAATGAGAAGCCAAGCCGATTTGTAGTTCTTCTAACAGGCGTGGTTTGAGACAAAGATGCAGAAAGATTGGGTGTATTTCTAAACAATTCCCGCCAATTCAACGGCGTCTCAGCCGGATTTTGAAAGATGACAGGCAACCATGTAGCGCAGGGAAATTGGTTTTCTAGTCCCTGTAACCTTTCTCGTGCTTCCCTGACGGCTAAATACAACGAGCCTCCCCGCGCAAAGGCTTCTAAAAAATACTTTAAAAACTGTTGCGCCACGCGATCGGGTACAGGCTCTCGCATGACGATAATTTGGGGAATATGTAAATCTGCAAACTCCCATGCCAATCCCAAGCCATCACAAGAATTGAAAATCGCTAGTTTTAGACCTCGTTCTACTGCCTTTTTCAAGGCATACTTTAACTGGCTAATTGTGAGACTTTCTGTTTGATTAATGTAGATTTTTCCGGTTTGATTCGTTTCCTGAGTGGAACTATGTCCGGCGAAAAATAGAATCTGCCAATTCTGCTCCCATAGCTGATCGGTAAGGTCAAGACATTGTGGTTCAACTAAAAAAGTGATATCTGTATTGGGTAACAAATTAAGCAGCGCTTGGTCTGCTTTGGTATCAATACCTTGACTGTTACCCAAAATCGCTAAGATTTTTACTTTATCGGATGTAGTTGCTATGCGGTTAAGGTTGACTTGTTCGTAGCCAGGAGCGCTCAAGGCGATTTCCGCCTGGGGATAGCGTTCTATCAAATCCCAAAGATGCCAGGGGAATTTCTGTAATCGCAGGTCTTTGGTTTGTAAAAGCATCCGAATATTATCCGCAAGCATGAGTTTTTCTAACAATTTCTCGCGGATGGAACGAAAGGAATCGGAAGCAAGCCAAGTATTAAAACTTACTTTGAATTCTTCACTCACCTGCTGGCAGTATTCGAGGCTAGGGGCTTGGGTAAGTTCTTTAGCTAAACCAATCGGACGAGATGGCAGCCTTAAATTACGATAAATAGATTGCCAACGATGATAATCGCGAAGAATTTCCGGGTTGGGGGGAAGCTCACCTGTGATTTCCACAGTCGGGCGGACATTTTCATCGCCAATCTGTAGAGTCACGGTAAACCCTTGTTCAAAGTTTCCCTCCCCTAACTTTAAGATGATTAACTTGTCCACAGCTAGTTCTCCCTAGATGTTGAGTACACCCGTAGGAGCAGGACACTGCCCATTGGTGTCAACTTCAGCTTAAACGCTTGTTGCACATATGTTTTACCCCACCCTAACCCTCCCCTTGTAAAGGGGAGGGTACTGGATTTCCGGCTTCTTTTCTTTGCAAGGTTAGTTAGTGGGCGACAATTCACCAGCCCCTTTAAGAGGGAATTCGATTTCCGGCTTCCCCCCAATACACGGGGGGATTGAGGGGGGTAATTTGACTTGTGTGTACACCGTAGCCGTGGTAAGAGGAGGGACGGTTTTGGGTTTAGACAAAACCGAGGTGAGGTGACGCTGTGAGTAACCATAAGTGAATGAACTCAATATCACGTCTTGACAAGGTTTCACGTTAAATTGACACCTATGGGCACTGCCGTGCCCTTACACCCTGCTATATATATCTTGGTTGCTAACTAGGTTGTTGTGTGTAGTAAAATTCAGTTTAAGAGTAAATAATAGAAGCTAACCGTGAAGATTTTTGAAGGTAAAACTTAAAACCGCAAAATCTCTCGGTCATAGTCTTCAGGTGTGGGTTCTATTTCCCAAACCAATCCTTCTCCTAGTTCCAAAATTACTTCCAAATACAACATATCTACAGGAGTTGTTGCTGTATCTTGATTATTTTCAAAAGCTTGTAAGTCTTCCGTTAGTAGTCGGAGCTTAAATCCAGCCGGAATTTGACCATCAACAGTTGTACTTCGCAATTCAAAACGCCAAACATAATCCTCAGAAGTGCTTTTTGGGAAAATGCGTAACTCGTATGTTTGCTCTGCAACTTTTATTTGCCGAGACAAACCGAGAACTGGTTCTGCACTCCGCATTCCGGCAGGTACTACAACGAATTCTCTTTTTTCCCATCCCCACTGTTGAGCTAAATTGGCTACTCCTGTCTGCAACCATTGCGGAATCGATCGCTGTATGAGTAAACCCTGACGCAGTTCATACAACTTTTTTCGCCAACCGCTATGTGCCAAGAGCGCACCCCAGAGTGAAAATGGAACTGCCAAACGCGGGAATTTTACATCGCGATCGCCCAACCTTTCTAAAAGGTTTTCTGCCTGGGTTTTGCCAATAGGATCTATTGGTGCAATCTCAGCACGTAAGGCTTCTGAGCGATCGAGTTGGCGTGTAACCCACAGCACATTAATATCTGGAATTAAATCTTCACTTTCCAAGCTGTAAGTGCGATCGCCAGCATCGTAAACTCCTTTTGTTTTCAGAATTTGATGGGTTGTATAGCCAAAAATCTTTATCCAGCCATCATCGGGATTAACTTGTACAGCTATGTAATAATCAGCAATCCACTCTGGTATATCTATCCATTCTTGCGGTACGCGTAATTCATCGTCATCCATCGCCAGGGTGGGAATTAATACCAGGCGATCGCGCTCGAAACTAATAGCTGTGCCATTGACTACTTCCCAAAAACTCGGCAATGCCGCACTGTTAGGATAAACCCTGGCGGTGGGAGCAATTTCCTCCTGGAACCAAGGCAAAAATGCTTGCAAGCATTTTTGATTTATCCACCCACGTTGACAAGCACCAGCTGTTGAGTATGGTTGTTCTTGCACTTCTGGAAATTGAGTAATTTCCAAGTATAAATGCTGTGAGTCAATAGTGAATGGGGGAGGTGAATTCAACATAAATAATTTTAGAATGGCTCCATATAAAGACCATATTAGGGAGAGGGGAGAGACAAAATTATTTCTTGTCTGCTGATTGAATCTGGGTATGGCTATATTGGACTTTGAGCCATTCCTCTAAACTTGTGTTTATGGCATCTACTACGTCGGATTTAAGGGAAATATGCAAGGTGTTTTGACTCCATTGTGTAAGAGTCAGGAGCAATGACTTTTTAATACTGCTCAGGCGACGGGAAACAGTATATTGCTTAATTTCTAGCTGGGCAGCAATTTCTTGTTGAGTCAGTTGTTGAACGTAGTAAGCTTGTAGTACTTTTTGAGACTCAGCATCGAGTCCAGCGATCGCTTGGTGCAAAACTTGGTTTAACTGAGTTTGCTGCGATCGCATATTCACAGCTTCTTCCTGCTCAATAATTTCCGTTAGTAAAGATGTTTGCAAATCTACAGGCAGTATATCTAATAAATTACCTTCATCTTCTTTGAGGGGAGCGTCTGCGGAAACAAACTTAGGATAGAGGAAAGTACGGGCAGCTTTAGCAGCAGATAATACCCAGGTTTCTATAGTTTGCTGATTGACTGCGGCAGTGGACGAACTCAATCGGCCCAAACGTTCTGCATTATAAAGATTGCTAATAGCCTCCCAAGTCTGAGCATCTGGTTTGGCAAGCTGACGAATTTTTGTATTATCACCTGTGTAGAGTTCCTTAAAGCATTCCCAGGCTAAAACATAACTCTCGATGCTTTCTTTGTTAAATCCGGCATTTTCTAATGAATGCACTAGTCGTTTCCGACTGAGTTTATGCAATAATGCCCAGTCTGAGCAAATGTCTGCTTCCCGCTGTAAGCGCACTGCATCTTTGATAATCGATTCAAAAGTTAATTGTGCATAGGCTTTTAAATGCGAACTGTATTGAGGATTGAAATTTTTGAGTATTTTGTTAGTATTAGCGATCGCCATCTGAAAACAATCGGCTACAGACGACTGCGTGGGAAAGTTAAGAGCGAATTTTCTGGCAGTCCAATAGCACACCTCTTGTAAATAAGCAGAAATATGTGCAAGTGCCACAGCACTAGATTGAGTTTGCCAAACTCTATACCAGTAAAGCGCCCAAAAGGTATCTGATTTCTCAGTTGACGACTCCTCCAGGCAAAATTTCATACTACGTCGCAGTTTGGCATCTGTTGCCCAACCACTAAATTGGTCTACATCGAATTGCACAAACGTAGAAAAGATTTCAATAATGCCCTGTCGGGGTTGCATGGAATACTTGCCGTTGTTTGAAACATAGCTGATTACAATTATACAGCCAGAGGTACAAAAGCTAATTCCTTGCTGCGTAAGGACTTTACAGATTTTTCAAAAAATTTTCATCCAAGTGCATAAAAACTAAAAGTCATCGTAGAGAGTGATATGCAGAGAAGTTCATCTAAAAAGATGCTTTCTTTGGGGACTAGCGGAATCATTGAATAAGTTCGTCAAATACAGAACAAAATTTCGATGATTACAGCCGCAAATTTATCCCACAAATATGCAACTTCTTAAAAGTTACCTAATTATCTCTGCATCACCTAATTAACCAACATCAACAACAAAAGGAGTCAAAAATGACTGTCTACGATGATATCGGTGTTCTACCTGCTACCCCTGTTACCCGCAATGACTTTAATTTAAATGTTTTAGATTCCACTGATGTCTTTGAGTTCAGAATTGACACCACCCAAAACATAAATTTGTCTCTGACAAATATCAGTGCTGGTGATGATGCCGATTTGCGCCTTTATCAAGATAACGGTAACGGTTTCTTTGATACAGGCGACCAACTAGTTGATTTTTCCAGTAGGGGAAGCAACCAAGATGACTTCCTTAATCGTCGAGCAGACGCAGGTACTTATTTTGCCGAAGTCAGTCGCTTTAGCACTTCATCAGGCGATGTAAGTTACAATTTAGCCTTGTCTGCAACTACACCCAATAGTTCGCTAAGTGGTTTCAGCAATCTTTTGCCTAGAGAGTTTGCACTTGGTGACTTGTCAGGTGATGTTACCCGCTTTGGGACAATAAGTAATACCAACACCACAGATACTTACGAATTCTCTCTGGGATTATTTGAGGGTGTTGACATTACACTGAGCGGACTCCAAAGTGATGCTGACATCCGACTGATTGCGGACTATAACAACAATCGTATTGTTGATGCAGGTGAGGAAGTTGCACGTTCTACTAGTGGTGGTATTACATCGGAAGTAATTTCTAACACTAATCTTTCTGGTAATTACTTCTTGCAGGTCAATCAATTTAGTAGTATACAGACTGCCTACACCTTAACTTTTGACCAATTTACCACCACCGATGCTTAAGTTTAGGCATTAGAAGTGATAGGCGGTAATTGAAAGCATTGTAAGGTAATGCTCTCAAGTGTACGTAAATAGTCTTGCGGCAGAGAATCATACTTGAACTTTGCCGCTTTATTCCAAAAACGATCGCTGCACTTATTAAATATTTCAACAAAATAGTCTTGAAATATGACTAAAGCTTTACAAATAGGCGATGTCTACGACGGGCATAGCTGCATCTCGGTCTTACCTAAAGAAATTATTCCATTTTTGGCTAGTTACAACCTGATTGGGCAATTGTTATCTCAGAGCATTATCGAATCTGCGATCGCACCAATCACCTGCACACAAGCAGAAACATCTCATGCTCTAGAGCAATTTTATCAGCATTGGGATTTAACAAGCGAGCAAAAAATCCAAGATTGGTGTTCGCGTTATTGTCTGACTCAAGAGCAATTAGAACTTTTCGCAACCCGAAAGCTCAGAGTTGAAAAGTTCAAACAAATAACTTGGGGACATCAACTAGAATCTTACTTTATCAAATACAAAAAACATTTTGATAAAGTCATTTATTCTTTAATTCGGACTGAAAATAGAGAAACTGCCAACGAACTATTTTTCCGAATTACAGAAGGGGAACAGTCATTTGCTGAACTAGCGCGTGAATATTCTCAAGGGACAGAAGCTGATACAGGCGGCATCGTCGGCCCAGTAGAACTTGGTACTATTACTCCCAATTTTGCTCAGTTACTTTGCACAAGGCAAGTGGGTATAGTTCAACCACCCATACCCTTTGGAGAATCATGGATCATTTTACGTGTGGAAAAGTTTATAACTGCCCAGTTGGACAATTTTATGCGCCAGCGATTACTGCAAAAAAATTTTGAAACTTGGTTTCAACAGCAAGTAAATCAACTGTCACCGGAAGAAAAAACCTGGATATGAATCATAGCAATTCAAAATTAAAATTTTCAACTACTTTTCTTCTATCACTCTCTAGAAAATATTATGATATCGAACTTTATCGGGTAGACTAATCTGCAATTCTCAAGTTGATTTACTGATTTGAATTTCCGAGGTTAGATTGTCCTATCTCGATTCAGATCGAAGAGCTAACTACTCAAAAATCTGAGCTAAAAAGCTGAATACAATATAACGTCGGGGCAAGTGCCCCGATTTTTTCATGCATAAGGATTTAACAGCTTTTTCAAAATTTTTCCGTTCTTAGTGCATAAAGACTAAAAGACATCGTAGAGAGTGATATGCAGAGAAGTTCATTTAGAAAAATGCTTTCTTTGGGGAATAGCGGAATCATTGAATAAGTTTGTCAAATACAGAACAAAATTTCGATAGTTACAGCCGCAAATTCATCCCACAAATATGCAACTTTTTAAAAGCTACTTAATTATCTTTGTACGATCTAATTAACAAGGTAGCCTAATCTGCAATTCTTAAGTGTATTTAGCAAACTAAAATCAAGGATAAAGTTCATGTCAAAAATCATTTCTACTAATGCTGCTGTTGTTGCTCAAGAACAACTTTTCACTAACCTAACACCAGAAGAAGCGGCTATCATTGAAGGAGGATATAACCTCTATGTAAGTAGTATAGTTTGCCTGAAAGATGGTGCAGATAGTTTTAGCCAGGATGATGTTTATGCTAACGTCACTGTTGACGAGATAAGCAGTAGACTCGATGTAGGTGGCATGAGTGCAGGAGATGGTAAAAATCTAGGTTGGGAATTTAACTTTTTTGAAAATGCAGAAATCAGCTTTTTCGATAGTGATTGGCCAGACTCTGACGACGCTCTAGGCGGTTTTTCCGTCTCCGGCCCAACAAACGGCATACAAAGAACTACTATAAGTGGGGGCGGTTCTAGATACAGAGTATCTTACTCAGTCAGTTGAAGAGATTACAAACCGACCTGAGTAGTACCATTTTGGATTTTAGATTTTGGATTTTGGATTGTAAAAGAGTTAGTGACTAAGCTTTTGGGCAATCCATATATTGCAATCATTTTTCAAATTGGTAGAACTTTCCAGAAATAGCTTAGTACTTAGATATTTAGGTTAGACAAACTAAATATCATCTCTAGTCGGGGTTTTCTCCCCGACTTCTCTTTTTCCATTACTATTCGTCTTGACAATGAAATACCAAATAGTCCTTCAACACAGCGAAGAAGACTGCGGTGCAGCAAGTCTTGCCACGATTGCCAAACACTACGGACGCACATTTACCCTCAACCGCGTTCGAGAAGCCGTAGGCACTGGTTGTAGAGGAACATCCTTGCTAGGATTGAAGCGGGGTGCAGAAGTACTAGGATTCAACGCCCGTCAAGTTAAAGCTAGTCCCCAACTAATCGACCAATTACATCAAGCTCCCTTACCAGCAATTATCCACTGGAAAGGCTACCACTGGGTCGTATTATACGGGCAAAAAGGCAAAAAATACGTCATCGCTGACCCTGGGGTTGGTATTCGTCATCTTACCCGTCAAGAGTTAATGGCGGGTTGGGGTAATGGCGTCATGTTACTGCTGACTCCAGACGACAGTCGTTTTTATCAACAAGAATCAGATAAAATTGGCGGTTTGGGAAGATATCTGCAACGGGTTTGGCCTTATCGTTCTATTCTCGCTCAAGCGATCGCTATTAACATCGCTATTGGACTACTTTCTTTGGCATCTCCCTTCATGATGCAACTCCTCACCGATGATGTCTTAGTACGAGGTGATACCCAACTACTAACCACCGTCGCCATTGGCGTTATTGCCATGAACTTAATTAGAAGCGCCATTAGCTTAGTCCAATCTCACCTTATCGGTCACTTCGGTCAAAGATTGCAATTAGGGTTAATTCTAGAATACGGACGCAAACTCTTACATTTACCCCTATCCTACTTTGAAGGACGACGCAGTGGGGAAGTTGTCAGCCGCATTGCCGATGTCAAAGCCATCAATAACTTAGTTTCCCAAATTGTCCTCGGATTACCCAGTCAATTCTTTATTGCTGTAATTTCCTTGGGTTTTATGCTCTTTTACAGTTGGGAACTAACTTTAGCTTCCATAGTTGCATTTATAGTTGTCACGGGTGTTAACCTGCTTTTCTTACCCGCGATGCGCCAGAAAACCCGGAATCTGATTATTTCTGGTACAGAAAACCAAGGCTTTTTGGTAGAAACATTTCGCGGCATCCAAGTATTAAAAACTACCCAAGCTACTCCCCAAGCTTGGTCAGAATATCAAGGGAATTATGGTCGCCTCGCCAACTTGGGCTGGAGTATGATGAAACTGGGACTGTATAGCAGTACAGTTACTGGTATTCTTTCCACCTTCATTAGTATTGGCATTCTTTGGATGGGTAGCTATTTAGTCATTAATCGCACCTTAACAATCGGTCAATTAATGGCATATAACGGCATGAGTGGCAACTTTCTCGGATTCTTAGGTGCTGCGATCGGCTTAGTAGATGAGTTGATCACAGCCCAGATAGTCCTGCAACGGATGACAGAAGTGATTGACGCTACTCCAGAATCCGAAAATGATTTTAAAAAGCCTTGGGCACAAATTCCTGGCAATGCAGATATAACTTGCACTGAACTTAACTTTCATCACGCAGGTAGAGTTGACCTCCTACAAGATTTTTCCTTAACTATTCCTGGCGGTAAAGTTATTGCTTTAATTGGCAAATCTGGCTGTGGTAAAAGTACCCTGGCAAAATTGCTCACAGGCTTATATAAAGTCGAGTCTGGGAATATTCGTTATGGTTTTTATAATCAGCAAGATTTATCCTTAGAATGTTTGCGTCAACAAGTAGTATTAGTTCCTCAAGAACCCCACTTTTGGAGTCGTTCGATTATTGATAACTTCCAGTTTAGCTATCCTCATATTAGTTTTGAAGAAATTGTTAAAGCTTGTCAAATTGCAGGTGCAGATGAATTTATTAGCAAACTACCTGATAAATATCAAACTGTTTTAGGAGAATTTGGGGCTAATCTTTCTGGTGGACAACGCCAAAGATTAGCCATAGCCAGAGCCATAGTTACTCAGCCACCAGTCTTAATTTTAGATGAATCCACAGGCGCACTCGACCCAGTAAGCGAAAGACAAGTATTAGATAGACTTTTATCCCATCGTCACAATCAAACGACTATTTTAATTAGTCACCGTCCCAAGGTGATACAGAGGGCAGATTTAATTGTATTTTTAGAACAAGGACGCTTAAAAATCCAAGGTACACCAGAAGAATTGCGCTCTTTACCTGGCGAACATTTAGATTTTTTAGATGATATTTTTCCTTCTCATAATGGGTTGGTGCTGATATCTTCCCCGGCTCATCATAACGGCAAGACTGCCACTATTAATTAAGATAATTCGTAATTCGTAATTCGTAATTCGTCATTTGTAAAAGGTCATGGTTAGCAATACAAATTTTCTCCCCCCAATTCAAACAAACGAATTTCTCCCACCAATTACTCGTTGGACAACATGGGGCGGAATGTTTATTCTCTGCGTTCTCGGATTAGCTGTGCCACTTGCTGCAATTTGTAAGTATAAGGTTACAGTCCAAGCACAGGCGGTTGTGCGTCCGGCAGGTGAATTGCGAATTGTGCAAGCGGCGACTGAAGGCCAGGTTATGCACATTTATGTCAAAGAAAATCAACTTATCAAAAAAGGAGATGCGATCGCAACTATTGATGACTCGCGTCTGCAAACTAAAAAAAGCCAATTGCAAACTAGTATTCAACAATCTAAGTTACAATTAGTGCAAATTAATGCCCAGATTAGCTCCCTTAATAGCCAGATTCGAGCCGAAACTGACCGCCTTAACCGGATTATTACTGGCGCTCAAGCCGAATTGAGCGGTCGCCGTCGGGAATATCAAGATAAAAATCTCACCACTGTTTCCGAACTCCAAGAAGCTGATGCCAACGTCAAAATTGCTGAAAAAGAATTGCTGGCTGGGGAAGCACAATTAAAAACAACACAAGCAAATCTCCATGCTGCTGAAGCTGCTTTGGGTGTAGCGCAGTCAAAACAGAAGCGATATGAGAGTGTAGCCAACCAAGGGGCGCTATCTCAAGATCAATTGGAAGAAGCACAATTATCTGCCAGACAGCAAGAGCAAGCGGTAAAGGCACAACTTGCAGCAGTGGAGGCGCAAAAACAGACAATTGAACGGTTACAACAAGCGGTATCTGCTGTGATTGCCAGAAAACAACGCGCCCAAGTTGCCGTAAATCCAAGTAATGCAGCAGTAACTGTTGCTACTGAGCGAATCGCTCAAGAAAAAGCCGGAGGGGAAAGCAACAAAGCAACATTAGAAAAAGAACGCCAAACCCTAGTTAACCAACGGATTGAAATTGAAAAGCAGTTAGAGCATGATACTAGCGAACTCAAGCAAGCAGAAATAGATTTAGCTCAAACCGCGATCGCAGCTACCGCCGATGGTATCATTTCTCAACTCAATCTGCGAAACCCAGGTCAAACTGTGCGGGCTGGCGAGGAAATATTGCAAATTGTCCCTACTGATGCACCTCAAGTTTTGAAGGCTGCGGTGGCATCTGATGAGCAAAGTAAGTTAAAAATTGGTCAAAAAGTCCAAATGCGGGTCAGCGCTTGTCCTTACCCAGATTATGGTACTCTGAATGGTCAAGTGCAGACCATTTCTCCAGATGCGATCGCTCCTCAAAAGAATGGCACAAATACATCGATGAATGGGACTACTAGCCCAAAAGCTACTGCGCCCGGTGCTTTTTATGAAGTCACAATTGAACCGAAAACTCTGGTTTTAGGTAAAGGGAAAAACCAGTGTCATATTCAATTGGGTATGGAGGGTAGGGTTGATATTATTTCCCGTGAAGAAACTGTGCTGCAATTCTTTCTCCGTAAGGCGAGGTTGATTAGTGATTTGTAACTTTTTCTTTAATGTAACTATTACCGCGTAGGAGTACAAGTCCGCAGAGCCTACGACAGTCGTCTCAAGTCGGGAAACCCGCCCTTATTAACTGTCTCCCCTTGGAAGAAGACTGCGACTCCTCACTGATGCAGCGTCTACGCTTTGTATCAGTTCAACTGTTACGTTCGCCCTACAGCCCTTCGAGCATCCTACGGCAGGCGTTGGCAAAGCGATCGCTTTTGTGTTTAATAAAAGCAAGTTTGCTAAATTCCTATATTGAATTCGGGCAGTCGTCGAGGGAAATATCTGACTACGTTAGAAAGAAGGCGCATCCATGTCGATTTATTTTCGTTGTCAGACTGTAAACCCTGTAACCCACAGCGTACAACCGATCTAAGCCCCAGCGATCGCCGTTTCTACGTCTAAAGATACAAGTTTTTTTAATTTTGAGATATTAATCAAAGATTAATGAGATATTAAGTTGAAAAACTAGTTCAGATAGAAACTTATCATGACCGAGCAAGAGCTTCAATCCCTTTTTAATTCCTTAGATACCGATGGAGATGGTAAAGTATTCATTAACGATCTTTTTTTAAGTCCTGGCTTAAGTGCAATCATTTCATCAGAAACAAATACCACTAGTCCCCAGGAATTGCTAGTAAATTATGCAGACAAAGACGGTAGTATTACCTTTGAAAAGTTAAAGGAAGCAGTTGAGAAAGCAAATAATTTAAACTAGCAACCCAATCCCTAACACCCAATACCCAATAATCAAAAATCCCTCTCTAGCCCACGCTTTGAGGGATTTGCAATTTTCATGGTCATTAGACTTCTTGGCAAAAGTCGGGAAAAAGTGAAGGTGGGGCCCCCTCTGGGGATAAGGCGCGGGGGAAAGGGGGAAAGGTTTGTTATTTTCCCTTTCCCCTTTACCCCTTTCCCTTTACCCCGCTTGCGTTTCCTTCGCGAACTACTAGTTGCTTGTTTGAGCTTAACTTGATACCATTTGAGCCTCAACGATCCGGCAGGCGAAGTGCTTTCGGTGTTCTACATATACAACTTGTTTAAATTGAGGTTAACCAAAGGTTATGCAATGAATCGCAACTATCTTATAATACCTCTAAACTACAGTAAATCTCTCGGCTTACCGAATTTAATAGAGGAGGGAAATTTTGAGAAACAAGCGGCAGCATACTTGGAAGTTAAACTATATCAGGAAACAAGTTCACACTCGTACTGTTAAAGCTTGGCAAGCTATAAGAAACTGGGGGTTTATATCCCTATTTTTGGCGGGAGTAAGCTTAAGTATAGTGATGAGTGCTTGCTCTGGAGCTAATGTTGATAACACTGGTAATAGAATCGCCACTTCAGAGCGCGATCTAAACCTAACGTTTGTTTCTTACTCAGTGACAAAGGCTGCATACGAGCAAATTATTCCCCAATTTGTAGAAAAATGGAAAAAAGAGCATAACCAAAATCTGAAGTTTACTGAAAGTTATGATGGGTCTGGTTCTCAAACCCTAAATGTGATTGATGGTTTAGAGGCTGATGTGATACATCTGTCACTAGCCCTTGATGTTGACAAACTGGTTCAGACAGGTTTTATTCAACCGGGTTGGGAAAAAGAAGCCCCAAATAATGCAATTGTCACCCAATCCGTAGGTGCGATCGCTACTCGCGAGGGGAATCCCAAAAATATTAAAACATGGACAGATTTGACAAGACCAGGAGTGAGCGTACTCACAGCTAACCCGAAAACATCTGGTGGTGCGCGATGGAACTTCTTAAGTTTATGGGGTTACATAACAAAAACTGGTCAGAATGAGAAGCAAGCATTAGATTTTACTTCCAAAGTTTATAAAAATGTACCTGTGCTGCCCAAGACTGCTCGTAATGCCAGTGAATTGTTCTTTAAACAAGGTCAAGGGGATGCTTTACTCAACTATGAAAATGAAATGATTTTATCAAAACAAAAAGGCGAAAAGTTCTCATATGTTGTCCCTGATGTGAATATATCTATTGATAATCCAATTGCTGTGGTAGATAAGAACGTCGAGCAACACGGGACTCGGAAAGTTGCAGAAGCATTTGTTCAATATCTCTATACCCCAGAGGTACAACGGGAATTTTCCAAAATAGGATTTCGTCCTGTGAATAATACGATTGCAAAAGAATTGGGTAGCAATTTTCCTAAAGTTAAAACTCTGTTCAAAGCTGAAGATTTAGGAGGATGGAACAAGATTCAACAGAAATTTTTTGATGAAGGTGCTATTTTCGATCGAATCCAAGCTCAGAAGTCTTTAAAGTAAATGGGTAAAAATTTTCATAAACTTTGCAATCTACAAGATTAGGAGCCTAGACCATAAGCTATGTTATAGAAAAGCCTATGGTCTACAATCTTAGATAAATATTCAAACAAAAATTACTATTTAAAGAGCTTGAAGGCTTTGCGATCGCAGTCAAAATGTTGCTATCAAAAGATAAACCCCCAAAGTGACAAAGGTAGAAAAAGCTTACTCGCCCGTGAAATACTTTTTTGAGACGAATAAGTTAATATCCCCACAGTAGCAGCAATATAAAAAGGAATTAACCCAAATTTAATATCTGTAACAATTTGCTGTTGTAGTAATTCTGGACACATTCTATAATCAGCATCAACCTTAATTAAATGGAAATTTTCTCGCTTAATTTCCGCTACAATAGCAGCTTTCTCAATTGAAAAGTGTGCTTGAGTAGAAGTGTAGACAACCAGTTGATTAATATCTGCTTTTAACTGTTTTTTAGCTGCTATCAAAGCGACTCAAGAAGTACTATTAGCTGAGTCTTGGATTACTCCCCCTGCCAAAAGATTCACACACGACTCAATGGCATCTCAATATTTATCAGTTAAGGATTTTTAATTCGGAATCGGATTTTGCGAAAAGGTTACTGGGTTTGGGTTAAAGGTTTTTTCTTTTCACTTTTCTGCTTAACCAAGAAGTATTAAATGGCATCCAGCCCTACCGATCCTATTAGTAAGTAAGCCCAAAACTTCAAAGCAATAGTCACGACTGCTGCCTCAATCGATAGAACAGAGTCAATATACTGGCATAACGAGATAAAATAAGTTTACTTTTGGACAGAAGTGGGCATCTGTGGAAGCTCTAGATACTCATTTACCCCATTTGCAAGCAACAGTAGCCCAGCAAGAGGGATTAAGGCGTGTTTTCTCACTCTAATTGTAAGTCGGAAACTTTTATGAAAATCTACTATGTAACTTTAAATAATACAGATGAAGCGCGTCAAATTGGTCGGGCATTACTAGAATGTAAGTTAGCAGTTTGTGTCAATTGGTTCCCGATTACTTGTGCTTATAGTTGGCAAGGAGAAATTACTGAAGAACCAGAAGTTGTTTTAATTATCAAAACTCAAGATGGTTATGCTTTAGAAATCGAAAAACTTATTCATGAGCACATTACTTATACTAATTTCATCGCCGAAATTTCTCCGATAGCAGTTAATCAGGGTTTTGTCAATTGGTTGAATGCAGAAGTTTCACCGCGCTCACAATAGAAATTACCTAATACCATTTCTTCCCCTGCTCCCGTTGGCTTACCTCAGTACCGCTCGGCACGGGTCACTTACAGCAAGCCTTCTCCTTTACTTACACAACGATAGGATATTTTTTTAGTTGGAAGTTCCTTATGCCTCAAAAGGCTTATTCTAACTATTTTACTGGAGGTCAAAAATGGCAGTTCTCAAACTAGAAAATGGAACTCTCTACACCGATTTAATTCACATTGCTCAAGAATTAGCCCCCCTGAATATTCAAATTAATCGTCAGACGGTAGGAGATAACCCCAAACTCCAACATTTGTTGGCACAGGATAGTCTCAACGAAGATGAAAAAGAACAAGTACTCAAAGCAATAGATAGTTACTTTGAGCAACTACAACAGACAGCCGGCTATAAATCTCGTGATTTGGTTGTCCTTCATCAAGGGATTCCTAACCTTGATGAGTCAATGGCAAAGTTTGACCAAATTCATACCCATGCAGATGATGAAGTCCGCTACATCATTGATGGAGAAGCGATTTTTGGCTTTGTACGTTCTGATGGTAGTCAAGTAGAACTGACAGTACAACCAGAAGAATATATCAACATTCCAGCCGGAACCGAACATTGGTTTTATCTCACCCCAGCAAAGCGAGTGAAAGCAGTACGCTATTTCATCACCACAGAAGGTTGGATACCCCAATATACAAGTAGAGAAATTCGCACCCGCCAACCCCTAGTGAGTTGAGAAGGCAAAAGGCAGAAAGTAATTGACATAAATAAATTTAGGGGTTTTAAACCCGTTCCGCAGAGGGCAAAAATATATTTTCTGCCTTTTATCTTTCTTCGCTCAATTCCAAATTATCAAACATTACGAATTACGAATTACGAATTACGAATTAGTATGAAGCGGATTGTTTTTTGTGACTTTGATGGCACTATTACAGTTGACGAAACTTTTGTCGCGGTTCTGAAAAAGTTTGCACCAGTACTTTCTGCAAAACTACTGCCTGAAATGTATGCAAAAAGGCTGACACTGCGAGAGGGAGTCAAGGAAATTCTGCAATCAATTCCATCTGCAAGTTATCCAGAAATTCTGGAATTTACTAAACCTAAATTGATACGTCCTGGGTTTATAGAATTTTTGGATTTTCTGGAGTTTCAGGGAGTTTCATTAATAGTAATCTCTGGGGGACTACGGGGAATGGTAGAGGTTGTTTTGGATAGGATAGTGCATAGAATAGAGAAAATTTATGCTGTAGATGTCGATATTAGCAGTGCTTATTTAAAAGTAAATTCTGAATACGAAGGAGATACGGAACTGATCGCTAAGGTGCAAGTTATGGATCGGTACCCAGCCGATGAAAAAATCGCGATTGGTGACTCCATTACCGACTTAAATATGGGATTGCAAGCTTCTGTTGTCTTTGCACGCTCTCCCTTAGCAGAATATTTAGATGAACACCAAAAACCCTATATTCCTTGGAATGATTTTTTCCAAATCCGCGATTATTTAGCAAAATCATGGAGTTAAACCCAACATTACCAGATCCTCGTTTGCAACTAATTGCCAATGCTCGGTATTTTTACCAACAAGGTTGGATGGTAGGAACTGCCGGCAACCTCTCGGCTCAATTAGCTGATGGTAGTTTTTGGATTACAGCTAGTGGTAAATCTAAGGGTGAGTTATTACTCAACGATTTTGTTCTGATTGCTCCAGATGGCAAAATAGAAGCATCAGCCACCCAGATGATACCTTCAGCTGAAACAGCTATTCATCAATTAGTTTACCGCCTGTTTCCACAATCACTTGCTTGTTATCATATACATTCTATTGAGAGCAATTTGGTTTCTCGTTTGGTTGAAGGTGATAGTTTACTTTTACCACCCCTAGAAATGCTCAAAGGTTTGGGAGTTTGGCAAGAAAATCCCTGTTGTGTAATGCCAATTTTTGCTAATCATTTCCAAGTTGCCCAGATTGCTGGTGATATTGAACAACGCTTTGCCGTCACTCCACCGCAAATATCCGCATTCATAATTCGGGATCATGGTTTGACAGTTTGGGCTTGTTCTCTTGAAGCTGCTCGTAATTATATTGAGTTATTAGACTACATCTTTCGCTACATGGTTGCTGCCATTCGGTTAGGCATAAATATCTGAAATCCTACTTGATGGCAAAGTTAGACGGGTCTTGATCTCGTCGATGCTTAATGGGAATGGGGGCTGGCTGCCCATCACCCGCAAGGGCTGCGGTTTTTTCTAGGGATTCCCTCAATCGCTTGGCTGCGTAGATAGACATATCTCGTGGTACATTAATGCGATCGCGCAAATATCGCAGAGCCACATCAGATCCCGATGGAGGTACGCAGTCTTCCCCTGTCATCATGTGTGTTAAAGCACAACGTAGCGCGCGATCGAACAATTTATCATCTAAGGGATTGACTCGGATAATATTAATGCGGTGATCGATTGTTCGTTTAAGAACTTCCATACGGGAGTTTTCCGGCTCTGGATAAGTAACATCTGGTAGTCCAAACCAGGGGCCGTTATCCACCCGCGCTTTATTGAGAAGCATCTGGGTTTCGCCGTTTTCCCAACAACCTCCCATCTGGGGTGGTAAATCATGTGCGTGGGTGTGAAAGTCGCTCTGGGTACCGCAGTAGGTCGGTCGGCTTTCCATTGCCGCAAACCATGCGCTCAAACGAGGGTTTTCCTCCCGCAGTGAGTAGCCTTTGTAGTAGTAAAGGCTCGCATTCATCCGTTCGAGATATGGCGTAAAAATGACATCGACAATGCCGAAGCTATCTAGAAAGTAAGGGCTTGGGGTGCTACCCAGAGCCGACTCTACCCTAGCCACTACTCCGATAAATTGTTCTCGGTTGCGTTGTTCTTGTTGAGACGAACCTGCTCTAGAGCATAGCCAAACGCACCAGGCTCTAAATAAAAGTCGTTCTAATTGCCGTAGAGGAAGCACCCTATGGTCTTCCATCCCTTGGTTCAATGGAGCAAATACCTTTTCCAAAGCGATCAAAATGTCATCGCTTTCCTTAATAATCCGTCCATCTAGCTCGATCGCGGGGAGCATTCCTGATGGTACCTTACGTTTGTACCAACTTTCTTTCTCCCCATAGCAGAACATTGTCACTTTTTCGATGCGGTAGGGGATCTGTTTTTCCTCTAGCCATAACCAAACTTTTTGACAGTAAGGACACCAAGCATGGTTATCGCGGTACAGCGTTACCCGTACATCAGATTCCGGCTGACCAAACAAGCGCAACCTGGCTCTAGCATTGGTGAGACCATTAACGGTATCTATTTGATAGTCCGTGAGGGTTTCTAGTTCTTCCCAGCTTAAGGGTGCGGTAGTCATAGGGTGAGTTGCGTAGGGCAATACTTAGGACAATTCTATACTCTACAATATTTTCAACTACACCAAGGCTTAATTTAACCGATAGGTTCGCGCATCAATTCTTTCCACTTCAAGAAAAAGTTGAAGTGACGATACCACGTTCAAAGGTTCTGGCAATTTGGCATAACTTATCTCTGAATTGCCCTTTAAATAAGATATCAACAGAACAGACGCAAATCGCCAGTTGTTGACCTAACGCTGTAGAAGAACTCAGCAGCCAACCCACAGCGCTCGGTCATCGCTTCTCTACAACTGGCTAGTAATGTACTAGAAAATACATAGTAAATGTGCAATGGCGATGCCTGCGATCGTAAACTACGCTCTTTTCCTACTTAAATTTGGCTGAATTTTTGAGAGTAAAGTTCATCAGACACTTTTTTTAGTTCTGGTTCAACTACTGTCAAATGTTGCTCTAAAATTGCCAAATTCCGAATGTTGGATTTATAGAAAGCATCAAACAAATCACCCACTAAAGGCACAGTACCAACGACTGTTTCCAAACCTACATTAAAAATCATTTTGGCTAAGTCTTGACGCGGGATGCCAAACTGAGTAGCTAAAAATATAATGTAAGCTGAAAACGCTGTACTGATTAAATCACCAGCACCTGGAACTAGACCAATGATTGGGTCTATGCCAATGCGAAAACCTGTCAAAGGAATACGTATTGATGTATCCATCAGACGGCTAAGTTTGCGAATGCGATTTAGAGTAGCAAGGCGTTTGGCAGCGTCCATAATTGACCATATTTACACTACTTTTAAATTGCACCATTTTTAGTTCTTTGTCTTGTACCGTTAGAAATAACAAGTATGAATAAAAATCTTGAATACTGCCTAAAAAAGCATTATAACTAATTAGCCGGACATGATATAAGACGTTTTCTCCATGAGTTTGCATACTTTCTAACATCTCTGCCGCCCAGTCATCTTTACCCCCCGTACCAATGCATAGATATATTGCAAATCCAGGAAGGCGATCGCGTGTTCGTGTATTTGTGGTTGTAGGTAAGCAGCAAGTTCTTGCCAGCGCAAACCGACACTTACTGCTTTGATAGCCGTTTGCAATTGAGTCGAGTACAGGCCTTCTTAGAGGCACGGCAATGCCGTGTTTTTACCCGTTTACTTTACTCCATACATATTTACGGCAGACTTCGCAAGCAGCTTTTGCTTCCTCTGTTTGCGGATTGGTGAAGATGGAATGGTAACGTAACCTGTCGCAGCAGACTTGCAACCATGCACGCCAACCACTGGGCCACAACCGCACTGTGCCGTCACTACCGCCACTGACAATCGTCTGCCCATCGGCGCTAATGGCGACAGGTAAGACATAACCCTCATGACCACGCAAAGGTTCAGCCAGGAGAAGACCTTGGCGGTTCCACAACCGCACTGTGCCGTCATTACCGCCACTGACAATCGTTTGCCCATCGGCACTGATGGCGACAGAATTGACAATACGCTCATGACCGCGCAATGGTTCAGCTAAGGGAAGACCTTGGCGATTCCACAACTTTACTGTGCCATCAGTACCGCCACTAACAATCGTCTGCCCATCGGCGCTGATGGCAACAGAATTGACAATACGCTCATGACCGCGCAATGGTTCAGCTAAGGGAAGACCTTGGCGATTCCACAACTTTACTGTGCCGTCAGTACCGCCACTAACAATCGTCTGCCCATCGGCGCTGATGGCAACAGAATTGACAATACGCTCATGACCGCGCAATGGTTCAGCTAAGGGAAGACCTTGGCGATTCCACAACTTTACTGTGCCATCAGTACCGCCACTAACAATCGTCTGCCCATCGGCGCTGATGGCAACAGAATTGACAATACGCTCATGACCGCGCAATGGTTCAGCTAAGGGAAGACCTTGGCGATTCCACAACTTTACTGT
>NZ_JAVRCC020000046.1:0-55628 GCF_034530975.2 Nostoc sp. DedQUE07
GTTAAGCATACCGCCAGCGTTCATCCTGAGCCAGGATCAAACTCTCCGTTTTGTTGTGTTTCGAGTTTGTGGCTCCGAAAAAAATATTTCCCGGAATCCTGTTATTAATTTTGACTATCCTTTTGGATTTACCAAAAGCAAAATCTTTTGACGAGGATTGGTTTTTTCTTAAGCTTTCAAAGTATTATGTTTTACAGGTTCAGCGGTGGTTTTGGCGTCTTTCGCCTTTCCACTTAACTAGAGTAACTAGTCATCCCCTAGTTTGTCAAGGGGTAAATTTATTTTTTTTTCTAAAATGGCAAATCGCTTGCCTGGACTCGCTTTCAGGTTAATAGGTTAAGCAACAGGAGGGAGGCGAGAACGAAGTGGCTAAACCTGAGTGTGTGAATAATGCACGTTGCTTGTCTCTAAATCTAAATGGGATCTGATGCAAATTAAGTAATTAATGATTATTCAAAAAGGCAGGAGGTAGTCTTGCTAGAGGTATGTATCTTGAATCCAAATGCTCGAATTAATTATATTAAGAGCATAGTTGTTGCGAAGGTTGCGGTTTAAGACTCCCATCCTACAGGTGACGCTTATATGGACATTTACGCGATCGCCATCACTACGATCGCAAAGCGTTTGGAGGAGAAGATAGGCGTTACAGTAAATCTAGCGCTGTATAGGGACTTCAAAATTTATAATGAATTTTTGATAAACAGCTAAAAATTAGACTAGGCAATAAATACAGATGATCCGACCGCGTAAGGTCTTTGCTCAACATTGGCTCAAAAGTGAAAAGGCGCTCGACGCAATTATTAAAGCAGCTGAGTGTACACAAAGCGATCGCGTCCTAGAAATTGGGCCTGGCACTGGCATTCTAACTCGTCAGTTATTGCCCTTAGTAGAATCTATGATTGCAGTTGAAATAGACCGCGATTTATGTCAACTGTTATCAAAGCAACTCGGTAAGACTAAAAATTTCCTATTGCTGCAAGGCGATTTTCTCACCCTAGATTTACCATCTAATCTACTAGCCTTTCCTAATTTCCAAAAGCCAAATAAGGTAGTAGCCAATATTCCTTACAACATTACAGGGCCAATTATTGAGAAACTACTGGGTACGATCGCTAACCCCAACCCCGAACCATTTGACTCAATAGTGTTACTGGTACAAAAAGAAGTCGCAGAAAGATTGTATGCTAAAGCAGGATCAAAAGCTTTTGGGGCGTTGAGTGTGCGGGTACAATATTTGGCTGAGTGTGAGTTGATCTGCACAGTCCCAGCCGCCGCATTTCATCCACCGCCAAAAGTCGATTCAGCAGTGGTGCGATTGCGTCCCCGAAAAATAGAAATACCAGCACTTAATCCCCGACAATTAGAGAATTTCTTAAAATTGGGGTTTGGTGCCAAGCGCAAAATGTTACGAAATAATTTGCAATCAGTTATAGAACGCGATCGCCTGAGCCACTTACTGGAACAATTAAAAATAAATCCCCAAGCTAGAGCCGAAGACCTCAGCGTTCAGCAATGGGTAATTTTAGCAAATGAACTGGGAGTAGAAAGTAGGGAGTAGGGAACAAGGCAGATTTTTCCCATTCCTCCTTCTTCATTCCCCATTCCCTATTCCCCACTTCTAGAAAATGCGTTCCTACAGCCTAATTGCCCCTGCTAAAATCAACTTGTATTTGGAAATCATTGGCGATCGCCCTGATGGTTATCATGAGTTAGCCATGATACTTCAAAGTATCGGACTTGCAGACAAAATTGATGTGCGTTCTCTCAGCACTGACAGCATTCGTGTTCACTGCAACCACCCACAAGTACCGACAGATAAAAGTAATCTGGCATACCGAGCAGCAGAATTAATGGTAAGGCAATTTCCCGAAGCCTTTGCTAAATATGGGGGTGTGGAGATTACCGTTAATAAGCAGATTCCTGTAGCTGCTGGGTTGGCTGGGGGTTCGACAAATGCAGCAGCTGTGTTGGTGGGGATAGATTTATTATGGAAGTTGGGGCTAACTCAGTCAGAATTAGAGGAGTTGGCAAGTACACTTGGTTCAGATGTACCTTTTTGTGTAGCGGGTGGAACTGCGATCGCAACAGGTAGGGGTGAGCAACTTTCTCCCCTGCCGAGTTTAGATAACATATATATAGTATTGGGGAAATACCGCAGTCTGGAAGTTTCCACACCTTGGGCATACAAAACCTATCGACAGCAGTTTGGTCATTCTTATATTAGAGATAGCAAAAATTTGGAAGCGCGTGCTAATGCAGTTCATTCAGGGGCTATAGTAAAAGCTATTCTGGATAGAGATGCCAGAAAAATTGCCCAAAAACTGCACAATGATTTAGAGCGTGTCGTATTGCCAGCCTATCCGCAAGTCTTGCAGTTGCGAGAAATGTTTGCAAATCAAGAAGGTGTTTTAGGAACAATGATGTCTGGTTCTGGGCCAACAGTTTTTACTCTTGTTGAGTCTCAGCAGCAGGCAGAACAAGTCAAACTGCAAGCTAGGGAAGCAATTCTTGATGAAGACTTAGAATTGTTTGTGACTCGGACAATTACACATGGTATTCAGGTGGCATCTTCAATTTAAATAAATCTTTATTGTTAATGAAGTATGGGCAATAAGCTGATGAATGAGCTTTTAAGTTGCATAGTTCAAATCATCAAAAAAACGCAAAGATGCAATTTAAATGACAAACAATAATTATTCCTAATGCTCCAATCCAAAATCTAACATCTAAAATCTAAATATTATGAATGACCAAAATCTAACGCCGCAAACAAATGCTAAAGAACAGGTGACAGCTAGTCCGTTACGCTGTTTTACTGGGGCGGCGATTTCTGGAGGGATGGCATTTGCAGCCTATTCGCTGATGATTGCGATCGCGACAAATTTTGCTAGTAAACCGATCCATTCAATCAATCCATTGGTGGTAAAGATTTCTTCTGCTGTTCGTACTCTGGTAGTTGGTGTAGTTGCTTTAGGTAGCGGGATTTTTGCTATAGTGGCAATTGGTTTGTTGGCTTTGGGAGTACAATTATTAGTGCAGCAATTGACGAAGCAAAAAAGTAGTGAAAACTAGTAATTTACTTTTAATCAGTAATCTAAAAGCACAAGTTTTTCTAATATTTTGCAAGGAGTTGATTTTACTCTTGCCAAATTTATTTAGCACAAGCAGCAGGTGCAGATGCAGTGCTACTGGTTCCAGTAATTCTCTAGTTTATTGTATCCCTAATGTTATCAGACATAGATCCTTGAATAGCAAATGTTGTAATTTTAGTGAATAGTATAAAATTTGACTTTAAAAGATTTTTGGTTGACACTTTATAGACTGGCTCAATATTCACGAATTTATGCGGAATTAATACCAACGACACTGAAATAAATAACATTATTTATAAGCAAAATTTATGAACACAATCAAGAGATATTTTTTACCCCCTATTTTTGTGACAATGGTTGTGAGCCTTGGTAGTTGTAGTTCTAACCCTACCGCAGGTAATATTGACAGCGCAACTTCATACCCTACTACAGTACCAGCACCGACGAATAGCCTACCTTCTCAGTCTCCCAGCCAAATTCCTAGCGTAGCTCAGTTGAGAGAAAAGTTTCCTAATCAAGAATCTTCTAAGGAAAATACGCCTTCTTCACCAAAGGAAAATACGCCTTCTTCACCAACTTCTAAGGTTGCCACTAGCAAAACTACTAACGTAACACTATACACAAGTGATACCCAATGTCAAAAGCTAATTCCAGAAAAGATTTCAGTACCAGCCGAGGAACCAGTGACAAATGTCGTAAGTAAAATCTTAGAAAAACGAGATACAAGCGACTTTAGCTTGTCTGGGTATCGTGTCAACATCAAAAATGGCATTGCTACAGTTGATTTACGAATATCTCCTGAGTCAAAGCGGCAAATAACTTCTCTTTCTAGTTGTGAACAGTTTGCTCTGTTTGGCAGTCTCCGCAAAACCTTAACGAGTAATACTCAATGGAATATAAAAGAAGTTCGCTTCACGGAGCGAGGCGAGGACATTGTTCTTTAGTTAAATATTGTAATAAGTGCCGTCATCAGCTAGCTAAAAAAATTTTCTAATCTGAACAGCTACAGGACTCATGCATCAGTAGTTGTCAAAATAGTGGATTTTCTAGCCAATTGAAAACAGCTGTAAATAGTGGTATGCTTAATTTTAAGCATAAGTTTATGTTAGCAATTTGCGGGTGTAATTCAGTGGTAGAATGTCATCTTCCCATGGTGAACGTCGTGGGTTCGAGTCCCATCGCCCGCTCTATAATCTGTAACTTTTAGCCAGTAGTGCGATCGCTATTTTCCTTAAATAAGAAAAACCCTGACATAATACTTACTATGTCAGGGTTTTAGGTATTTGAAATGCTGTGGCAGTATTTTGTTAAATTGACAAATAATTAGTTAATGTACAATTCATCCTTTATACTTCAATCGGTATTTTACTTACCCGCCTAAAGTCCGCGTATAAATTACCTGACCTTGGGAATCATAAAGAAAAAGGGATAGATTGGCATTTTCACCAATTACGGCTAGGGCTTCGCGTAAGATTTGCAAGTGATTGGTAACGTCAACAGCAGTATCCGAATTCTGAGAATAAGGATTAGCGAAGTTATTTTGCCTTATTTGGTCATACTCAGGGGTTAGTCGGACAATAATTTCTGCATTGTCTATGCTAAAGGTGCAAATCCGAATTCCATTAATACAAGTCTTATCTAAATCAGTGCGGGTTTGTTGCAAACTACTAACAACTTGTACTTTTTCTTGTGTTTGTTTGAGCGCAGACGAATAGGGTTCGAGGAGAGACTGAGCCTGAGTGTAGTACAAGCTATCTTGGGGAACTTTTTTAGCAGTTTGCAAAGCCTGCTCCCAATATATCGCCGCTGCTTGCCATTGTTTTTGTTGTTCATAAACTTTGGCTTGCTTGGCAGTGGTAAGGGCCTGTTGGTAAGTTTTAACACCTAATTGTTCTTTAGTAGCGCGATCGCGTACTAATACTAATTTAGGTTTATAATCTACCAACAGCTTTTGGGCTTCTTGGTATCCAACGCTATTTCGGGGAATCGTATTCAAGGCATTAATTACCACCAGCCAAGTAGATTGCGCCTTTTGCCAGTCATTCAAGGATTTAGCAGTAGCCTCCTGCTTCTCGGCTGCAACAGCTACACCTTTTGCCATTGTTAGTTTTTTCAGCCATTTTTCCTCAATAAATATCTGTTGATTTACAGCGTGCAAACGAACACGATAATTCAGTAATTTACCCTGCACCAGCCCATAGAGTTCACTACTAGAACTTATACTTTCTAGTGGCGCTATAGCCTGTCGCCATAAGTGTTGCCTAGTTTGTAATTCCTCTAAGCTAGATGCTGGAGTTTGAACTTTTTGTGTCGCCAAAGATGCCGTTTGCAAAGCTTTGACCACCCGATCGATTTTTTGCGATCGCCCAGATAAACTTGCTTTTAGTTCCTGTGACAGCTGGTAACGAGGCGACCAACTAGGAATTACATTCAGGTCTGTGCTGGCTGCTGCAAGTTGCTGTTGTACAGCAACTAATTCTTTTTCAGACTTGGCGCGGCGCATCAGTTGCGGAGATTTTATTTTTAATTGCTCGGCGTTTTGTATTTCCTTACACTCAGACATCACGCAAGGGCGAGTCAATAAGTAAGCACCACCGCCTAAAACTATAATTCCCACCAACGCTGCACCCAGGAGGATAGGTTTGACCTGGAATCCTGGCTTTGAAGCCGAGAAATTCGGCACATCTGCAAACGGGTCAAACAGTTCTTCTTCTTTTTCTTCTTCGCTCTCATTGATTAATGGAGAATATGTCAGAGATGATGAGGGGAATATTACTTCCTCATCTTTTTGTACTTCCTCATCTCCCTCTGCTACCCATCCCCCCGTCGGCTTCAACGCCAAGAAACATTTAGCATAAGGGAGTTGTTCGCCAAAAACTCTCAAAAAACATTGCACCCGTTGCTCTTTGTGGGGTGCTAGAGACTGAAGTACCTCCTCAATAACTGCAAAAATTAGTTGAGCGTCAACGATTACATCTGACGCGTGTTGCGTTAAAATCATTAGCTCGCCTTTATTGACGACGCATTTAACCTCGAAGACTTCAGCGGTTGAGACTTCTACAAGTAATTGTTCTTGCAAAGTTTTGGCTAAAAGCTGTAAATCTTCCTGCTGGACTGCTACTTTCATACAGCTTTCCCGCTGAACTTCTATATTGTTTTGATTATCTTTAAGGGGATGAAATGAACTTTTTAGGTTTGTTGAATGCAAATGCACAGTTTAACCAACCACAGCCTGAGAATCTGAACGACCAACTTTCTAACACAAATTCTGACTTTTCACCAAAAATTAAAAAAGTAATTATTGTTCGTACCGATACATTTTTACAGCGCTAGATACAAAATTAAATAATCTGTCTTCAGATATAAATTAAAAATAAAAAATGGGAATAATAGAAGATTTGGGTATTTTCACTGCATTACTTTGCGATAATTAAACTCACAAAAGCTACTGCTTTGCAAAATGCTAGTTGCAGAACAATTTTTACCAAATTATCTAAAGGTTAAGAAAACGATGCTATGTCAGAGGGTTTTGACAAAAAAGCTAGTTATCTTCTATGCTGGGAAACTTACTGAGGAGATTAATTATGTGTTGTGGCCCTGTCACAAACAAGTTGACTATCAAAATTAATATGCTGAATTTGCTGAATTCGATAAAATTGATCCGTGAAAAATAAGTTTTTATAGCTGCAAAAAGGTTAATTCTGCAATAAAGGTGCTGCAAAATATCAAGACAGGAATAACCAAAATCTTGGAAAGTGTCAATACAAGGTGTATCAATGGATTTATTAGAGTACCAAGTTAAAGAATGGTTTGCGAAGATAGGCATCCCGGTATTGCCTTCCCAACGAATTGACCATCCTACAGATTTGAAACGGTTAAAAATTCGCTATCCAATTGTACTGAAATCTCAAGTCCACGGAGCGGAACGGGCAAAAGCTGGTGGAGTCAGATTTGCCCAAACGACTATCGATGCGATCGCAGCTGCTCAAAATATCTTTAGTTTACCAATTTGGGGCGAATTGCCGGAAGTTGTACTGGCAGAATCTAGATACGACGCCAACCAAGAATTTTATTTAGCAGTAGTTTTAGATACTGCTGCCTGCCGACCGGTACTTTTAGGTTGCAAAGAAGCAGATATCGATTGGGAATCGGCTGGGGAAAGAATGCACTACGTTGTCGTGGAACAGGAATTCTCACCATTTTATGCCCGACGATTGGCTTTGAAAATGGGTTTGCAAGGAACGCTGATGCAGTCGGTAAGCAGCGTTGTGGAAAAGATGTACCACTTATTTGTCCAAAAAGACCTGGATTTAGTCGAAATTAATCCCTTAGCAGTCAGTACTACTAGTCAAGTTATGGCTCTTAATGGTAAAGTCAGGGTCAACGAACGGTCGATCAAGCGTCATCCCGATCTGGCCGAGATGGCAGCAAAAATTATCAGTCGTCATACCACTACTGAAATTAACGGTATTTTGGGCGACTGGGATGGTGTACAAATGCATGGAAAAATCGGTATTTTAGGTAACGGTACTGGTTCAGTAATGGCAACTTTAGATTTAGTTGCAAATGCTGGTGGCAATCCAGGTGTTTGTTTGAATCTACGTCATGCTTTTCTTACAGATACTACACCAACTACCTTCCGCGATCGCCTAGAAACAGGTTTGAAAATGCTGGAGGCTGATAAAAGCATTCAAGTAATACTAATTAACTTTCTGGGTAGCATTCCGCAAACCGAGGAAGTGGCTGAAGTTATAGCTAGAGTAGTGCAGCAAGACGACAGCGAACTTCAATCACAGGTTGTACGTTCTAATGGTAGTAAACGGCGACAGCTTAATTTTCCATCCTTAGTTGTCCGTCTTGCGGGTTCTGAATTTAACACTGCGAGAAAATATTTGACAACACTAAAAACCCACACCGATGCGCTTGTTGTGGTAGAAAATTTAGATGAGGCAGTGGCAGCAGCAGTTCTCCTTGCTAAACCAACGGCTAATAAAAGATAGTGAATGTCATTTTGTGACAATTCAAAAATCAAAAATTATTAGTTTTTACCGTCGGGTATAAATTGTTGAACTTGATGCTCAAATTAAATACAGCTTTGCTTTCTGGGACTAAATTATATAGTACATTCAAACTGAATATTCCTAGCTAGGGGCGCGTTTTCTCACTTTTGGAACACTTAGCTTCCAAACTCATTTTTGGAATTTCAGTAAAAATTGAATCAATACGACACTGTAAATGTGTTGTTTCTATGCCCAGTAGTTCAAAGCGCTGGGTTATCAAACTTACGGTAATTTTTTATGAACCTAACGCCAGAAAGTAAAGTTTTAATTCAAGGCTTTTGTGAATTTATATCAAGCACTCATGTCGATCAAATGAAAGCTTATGGCACGAATTTAGTAGCTGGTGTCAATCCTGGATGCGGCGGACAGGAATTGCATGGACTGCCAGTATTTGATTTAGTAGAGGAAGTAATAGAACAATTTGGGGCAATTGACACCACAATTATTTGTGTAGATCCTTATGATGTTTTAGATGCAGCATTAGAAGCGATCGCATCTAATATTCGCCAGATTATTATTATTACTGCTGGTGTGCCGCCTTTGGATATGGTGCAATTACTCCGCAAAGCCGAAGCTTGTGAAACTTTGGTAATCGGGCCAAATAGTCCGGGGATCATTGTACCGGGAAAAATTCTTTTAGGGACTCAACCCAGCGAATTTTATACTCCTGGAACAGTGGGGATCGTTAGTCGTAGCAGTACCCTCACCTATGAAATTGCCTACGAATTAACAAAAGCAGGTTTAGGGCAGTCAATTAGTGTCAGTATTGGTAGCGATGCGATCGTCGGTTCCTCATTTTTGCAATGGCTGCAAATTCTCGATGAGGATGAAACCACAGAAGCGATCGTTTTAGTCGGTCAACCTGGTGGTGGTAGTGAAGAAGCAGCAGCGCGGTATATTGCTGAAGCAATTGATAAACCAGTAATTGCCTACATTGCAGGAAGACTTGCACCACCAGGAAAAACTTGGCGTCAAACTGGGACTTTAGCAACAGTTATCGGACGCGATCCTGACTTTGGCACAGCCCAAAGTAAATTAGCTGCTTTAAAAGAAGCGGAAGTAACAGTAGCTGAACGTCCTTCTCAAATTCCAGAATTATTGAGAAAGGAGATTAACTAATTACTAATACTTCTCTACGAGAGGCTGCGCCAACGGCTACGCTCAGTACAAGTTCGTAATTCAATTTTTAACTACGAATTACGAATTACGAATTATTTTAATGAGCGATTTTGAGGAAACAGGTAGGCGATCGCAGCATAACCTGAAGCACTGAGTAAACTAACCAAAAAAGCAGCCAAAATAAAAGTAGACATAATGTTACACTCTATGCATTTCTAAAATCCTGGCATTCATCAACAAGCTAGAATTTTGGATACTTTCAAATTAGCAATTGGGTATGACACAGCCATGACTAGCTTGTGTCAATCCCTCGGAATTGAAGGTTTTGTCTCAAGCCAAAGGCAGAAAAAAGCGAAACGTACTCCCAACTCCCAATTCGCTTTCTACCTGAATTTGACCGCCTTGTAATTCAATCAAACGACGGGAAATAGTTAAACCAATACCAGTACCTCCCGAATGGCGATCGCGCGATTGATCGGCTCGCCAGAAGCGCTCAAACACATGAGGCAAATTTTCTGGAGCGATACCAATGCCTGTATCACTAACCGCAATCCAGAGTTGAGATGCGTCAATCCCAACAGTAATGGTAATTGAACCTTCGTTAGTGTAACGAACTGCATTACCTAGCAGATTAACTAGCACCTGTTCTGTACGGTCAACATCTGCCAATACAGGAGGTAGCACAGATGGACATTTCAAGAGCATAACTGGCCCATCTTCCAATAGTTGGTCGGAAAATTTCTCCACTAATGACTCTAACAACGGACGCAAATTTACCCGTTGGATATTAATTGGTAGATAACCAGCTTCTGCCTTAGATAGTTCTTGCAAATCGTTCACCAACCGCTCTAAGCGTCGAGTTTCTTTCGCTAAACGCCGATAGATTTCAGGAGATGCTTCAATTTCCCCATCAGCCAGTTCTTCCAAATAACCGCGCACCACAGTTAATGGTGTGCGTAATTCATGGGTCATATCTCCAATCACTTCTCGCCGCCGCGCTTCTACGCCTTCTAAACTGGCAGCCATTCGGTTGAAACTACTGCTCAATCCACTAAGTTCTGGAATGTCAGACACAGGTAATCGTGCATCCATTTGACCAGCAGCAAATTTTTGGGTGATTTGTTCCATCTCGGTCAATCGCTGCATAATTCGTCTGGACACCCAGTAACTCAATCCTCCGGCGGCGGTAGTACCGACTAAGACTGACCAAAGAGTGCTGCGCTGCCAAGCAAGTTCAAATCCTGTAACCAATTCAGCACGGACATCGATTAAGTCGAACCCCTGATTTTCTAATCCTTCCAAATGCAAGACAAACAAGCGAGGGGAAGAGATTTTGCTAATGCTCACCAGACTAGCTACCCCCACGATCATTACTACTAAGTGGGAGAAAAACAGGCGCCCTCTCAGCCCCATCTTCATAACATTTACGCTACCAAAGGATCTTCAAATTTATAGCCAACCCCAACAACAGTTTTAATAAAAGTCGGATTTGCCGGATCGGGTTCAATCTTTTTTCGCAACCGAGCTACATGAGTATCTACAACTCGTTCATCGCCAAAAAAATTATCTCCCCAAAGTTTATCAATTAGTTGGGTACGGTTCCAAACTCGACCAGGATTGCTGACAAAGGTGGTTAGCAAGTTAAATTCTAGGGTAGTTAAGTCCAAAATTTCAACTTCTTGAGAATTTATCTGGCGACTAGCAGTGCGCTGGTCTACATCAACAATAAAGTGTTGGGTACGATTGACTTGATGTTGTCCTCCTTGGCGGAGGCTACGCCGTAATAGTGCCCGCACCCTAGCTACTAACTCTCTGGGGCTAAAGGGTTTGACCATATAATCATCAGCACCAGTAGACAGACCAATGACGCGATCGATTTCTTCACCCTTAGCAGTAAGCATTAAAATGTAAGGATCTTTCGCACCTGGTTTCTGGCGAATTCGGGCACAAACTTCCAACCCATCCAAACCAGGAATCATTAAATCTAGAATGATTAAATCCGGTGGTTGCTCTTGAAACATCCGCAAAGCATTCATGCCATCGCGGCTAGTGCGACAAAAAAATCCTTCTTTTTCTAAAGAGAGTTCGATTAAACGAGCAATTTCTGGTTCATCTTCAACTATTAAAATATCCATCTGAAATATAAGATCGAGCAAAATGGGCACAGCAAAGACAATACAGTTCGGTTAACATATTTGTCTCTTGAATATCCAACCCCCGATAAATTGGGGGGCTTTTTCTCCTCTTTACCCCCTTTTTAAGGGGGTCGCCGCAGGCGGGGGGATCTTATCCGAACCGTATTGAGAGCAAAGACACAAAGACACAGAGATATCTTTTATGCGTCCCTGTGTCTCCCACTCTTTGCCTCTTTTTAATTAGAGGTTTGAATTTGACGCTGTGCGATAACTATAGCCAAGATTAGAATCTTTTTGAATGTGTGTTTTAATACTATCGAGGTCAATGAAGCAGTCAGCAACATCAATCAAACTTTCACTAGTGGTAGTTTGCAGACTGACTACTTCCACCCGAACCCCCATTCTGCTAACAGCGTTTACAGCATAAGCTAAATCTCCATCGCCACTGACTAAAACCGCTGTATCATAATAAGGAGCTAAAGTTATCATATCTACAGCAATTTCTACGTTCAGATTTGATTTTTTGAAATTCTCTGCTGGTACAACGAGTTCCTTTGCTACTACGCGATAGCCATTGCGACGCATCCACAAGAGAAAACCCTGTTGCTTTTCATTACTGATATCAACCCCAGTATAGAAAAAAGCACGCAACAGTCTGGAACCACTGGTTAAATGACAAAGCAATTTAACGTAGTCAATTTCTATGCCGAGTTGTAAGGCTGTATGGAACAGGCTTAAGCCATCAATAAAAATAGCAACTCGACCGCGATTTAAGTTATTCAAAATCGAACTATCAGGTGCAGGATCTCGCATCTTGGTATCTTTACCTTTGACAGCAGTATCGCTCAAATTTTGCCCTTGCCAATGTGGTTTCGCTTTGAGTACTTTAGATTCCTTAAATTCATTTCTTTGTTTGCTAAAATTAGTTATAATCATTGATACCTCTGATTTTAAAGCTGTAAAGAATTTTGACTAAATTTTCTATAGTATAGTCTGTGCCTGATTTATAACCTAGCAGGTAATGGTCTTAAGTCACTATATACAGACAAGTTTAACTGCTGCTAGACAAGATTCAAAATAGACAGCGCAAGGTTTTCACTATTGTTACGGTTGATTTAACGAGATATTGCTTCTGCCCACAGATATGTTAATCTTTACCCACCGAGACAGCAAGAGTTTCGAGAAAATAAATCTTGTTGTCAGGGTAAGGACTGTTTTTGTTAGGTCTGTATTGCACTCAACCTAAAAGCACTATATTTATAAATTTTGTAGGTAGGAACTATAAACCTGTAATGGAGGGCAAGCCAAGATAGGCAAGTTCCGCATAAGAATCCCACGGCTTTTAGGGAGAATGAGCGTAGCAATATTTACACAGCCGTGGGTGTGTCAAGGAGTTAGAAGCACTAATAACGTAATATGGGATGCGATCGCACCTCAAAAGGTAAGTTGCCTTAATTTTATGTAAGAGACAAATGAGAAGGACAGGGAGGTTGATTACTCTCTTGTCCCCCTGTCTTATTAACGCACCGCAGCAGTTTCTAAAGATAAATCTTGAAACATGGGTGTGCTGAGATAACGTTCGCCAAAGGAAGGCTGAATCATCACGATTAAACGTCCGGCATTTTCTGGACGTTTACCTACTTGAATTGCAGCGCACAAAGCTGCACCAGAGGATATCCCAGATAATAAGCCTTCTTCTTTTGCCAAACGTCGTCCATAGGCGATCGCTTGTTCATCGCTGACTCTAATTACTTCATCAACCAATTCTAAACGGAGGACATCTGGGATAAATCCAGCCCCAATACCTTGAATTTTGTGTGGCCCTGCTTCACCACCAGAGAGGACTGGGCTGTTGCTGGGTTCAACTGCGATCGCTTTAAAAGTCGGTTTGCGCTGTTTGAGTACTTCTGCAATCCCAGTAATCGTTCCACCAGTACCTACCCCAGCAATGACGATATCTACTTCCCCGTCTGTATCTGTCCAAATTTCTTCAGCGGTGGTTTCTTGGTGAACTTTGGGATTCGCAGGATTGCGGAACTGTTGCAGCATAAAAGCATTGGGAGTATTAGCCACAATTTCTTCGGCTTTGCGAATTGCTCCCCGCATACCCTCAGTTCCTGGTGTCAACTCCAAAGATGCACCATAAGCTCTAAGCATAGCGCGTCGTTCTTGGCTCATAGTCTCAGGCATGGTCAAAATCAAACGGTAGCCACGCGCTGCTGCTACCATTGCTAGAGCAATTCCTGTATTACCTGAAGTAGGCTCAACTAAAATGGTCTTTCCTGGGAAAATTGAGCCAGCAGCTTCCGCCGAGAGTACCATACTTAACCCAATGCGGTCTTTCACCGAAGCCGCTGGATTCATCCCTTCTAATTTAACAACTATCCTTGCTACTACTCCCTCAGCTTGAGGAATCTTGTTCAGTTGAACTAAAGGAGTTCGTCCAATCAGTTCTGTGATGTCTTGAGCAATCCGCATTCTTTAACCCCTAAAATCCTAAATCTTAGTACAGAGTATTTACTGATAACAATAAGCTTTGATGTATTTATTTTGCCGTTTAATGTCAATGAGTGCATATACTATGTATTCTAACTAAACCACAAAATATGAAAGTTTAGGAAGAACTTTTATTAGATATTCTCATTGATTCTTACTTCAGAAGAGGCTAGCTTACCATTCTTCTAGTTTAACATTTATAATTGCTGACTATTGTCTCTTGGATTGAGATTCAATTTTTATGATTCTGTATAGATGAATAATTTTTTCATTATTTTCTATTTATTCTGAAAATATAATTGAATTTTAAAATATTTAATTGCTTTTCCTAATTTATTAGTCTATCTTTATCAAGAGACATTGATATTTTATTTTGAGTGCAGATTTTGTCAATCCCAAATTGCATCTAAAACAGTCTTTAACCATTGCCTACATTGCTTTGAGATTGAGTGCAAAAACCCCAGAACCCCACCTCGAAAATACTAGAACCCCGTCCAAAAAACACTAGCACCCATACCCCAATGAATTTTTATAAGACCTATCATGTGTGGATTACAGGCTTTGAGTACTATTCTAATGAATTTAATAATCTTAACAGGGCTGGGGTAAACTGTTTGGTGGAGAGCGGCTGATATAAATCGTATAGGATTTACGCAGAGATTCCCCTCTACCCCCCAACATTCCTGAGCGAAAGCTTAGTGAACTAGGGGGGACTTCTTAATCTTCTTTTTGAGAAGAGGATGAAACCAGATTCCCGAATCAAGTGCGTTCTTTCTGACTGAATAATCCTATGTTTTGTGAAAAGGGTGGTAATTTTTTATTAGTCAGTAGTCAGTAGTGACGAGAAAAATAACTGGCAACTAATGATTGTACAAATTACCGATTACACATATTTTAATATCAAAACTGTTTGAGAGGTAGAAATATATAACTACTTTAGATAAACAGCAAAAGATATTTTCTTACTGGGTGCATACTACCTAGCAAGGGAGAGCCAAGATGAAAGCCAAACTATTTAATGTTCTTACAGTTTGCGTCGTTACCTTAGCAGTGCTTTCACCAGGACTAGTAGTATTTGGCATAATTTGGGAGCGACATCTGGAGTTAGTAAAATCTCAGAATTTAGCTTACGAAGTTAACAACACAACTACAGATGCTCCCGCCTTGGCTCCCCAGAAAGAGGGTACACATTCCCCTCAGACTAGCATTCAATCCTCCGATCGCAATGTGGTTCATCAAATGCTAACTGTTGCTGAACAATATAAATTTGCCACTATCCTGCAATGGTTCTTCTTGTTAACCCCGATTTGTGTTGGGTTAGGGATTCTCTTTTACGACAGATATCTGGTTCATCGTGCTGCTGTTTTAAAAGAACAAGTTGAAATGTTGGAAAGGCTGTGGCGCCAAAGTATCGAACAGTAACTTATTCACAATTTACTAAAATCAAGAAAATTACCATGACAGACCAAGAACAACGCCAAAGCTTGTATTTTAATCTGATTGATGAGTTACTTAAATGTCCTAATGGTCAAGAACCAGAAATTTTGGAATCTAAACCCGAATTGATTGATTCCGGTTTAGTAGAAACAATGTTACAAGTAGCTACTATGTTTGCCCATGAAGGCAATCAAGATGGTGCCCAATTTTTATTTTTTGTGGCACGAGAGCTAGCGAAAGAATTAGGTTTATACCCGGAAGTTCCCAGTACTGAAGTTGCAAATACTGAAGTTGCAAATAAGGAGTAAAAATGCTGTTGACTTCAACGGATGCGGGACAAATAGCTTTAGAACTGCTGATGGCAGATTGGAATATTTCAGAAGAGAACCGAGAGTGGTTTACAATTTTTAGCTCTCGTCTGATTGGCGAGAGTTGGTACACTGTGGAACTAGGTATAGAAGGATTTCCCGATCGGTGGTTTATTCAAGTATATGACACTGGAGCGTGCGATCCAAACTATACATTTATTTCACCAATCCGTAGTTCTGAAGGATTTACGGACTTTATAAATGTGCCGGAAATCATAGCAGAGGTCTTAGTTTGCGAACGCAATGCTCGCTAATAATTAAAATTCAAAACTTGGAATTCAACATCATAGTATTAGGGAGCATCTCACCTTTACAAATATACCTGGCGATTAGGAAAATCCAAGAAAAAAATTATCCAATATTGTGGGGTGGGCATCTTGTCCGCCATATAAACTGAGCGGGTTTTTCAGCCTACCCCACATGAGTTAATTGTATAAAAATGCTTTACGCAAATTTGAGGTGATGCCAAATGAGGCACACCTCTTTTTTTATGTCATATTTAAGCTTTTATTTAAGCTTAATCAGCTATTTTGTCATATTTAATTGATAAAATTATGTTATATTAAATAGCGTGATGGACGCTACAGAAATATCAGTTCCAATGATTGCTGAAGATATCTTAGCCAAAGAATTCACAAGAGTCGTCAACCATTACTACCCGCAAGTTGGAGAATTGCTGGATGGGTGTTATGTGAAAGTCATCACCTGTTTTTGGGGACGACCTGCTAGACGTTTGCAATATATAGGAATTTATTGCTCTGACGAAATGATTTCCTGTGTGCAAGCTCAAAAAGAAATACTCAGAGAAGTAGCAGACAACATGGGTTTAATCCAGGTTGTCTGTATGAATGCCAAGCGATTGTTGCGCGATCCGATGTCGAAGGTCAAAGAGAACAACCCACGTCTATGGTTGGAGTTGCAGTGGGTTGCAACTTAGTGACTCATCGCATTAATTGAGAGGGGTAAATTCTTTTGTAGAGAGGACTTTATTCCTCAAATATTTAAGCACTAAAGTGCTTACTACAAATCTATCGACCACTAGAATAACCAGCACCTACGGTGAATACAAAGTATCAACGCAAGTAATGAAAACTGGAATTTTCTGCAATTACGATAATTTTCACCAAGATGCTCGTCGTGCCATCTTTGAGCAAGTTGCACTGGTAAAACAGGCAGAAAGCTTAGGTTTTGAGGAAGCGTGGGTGAGTGAGCACCATTTTAGTGAATCTAATCTCAGCCCGTCCATGTTGGTGTTAATGGCACATTTGGCGGGATTGACTTCAACTATCCAATTAGGCACTGCGGCGGTGTTGCTGCCATTCCATAACCCGATTCGGGTAGCGGAAGATATTGCCACTTTGGATAATCTGTGTAATGGACGATTATTATTTGGAGTTGCCAAAGGCGGCCCCTTTCCTCAACAAAACAAGCATTTTGCGACACTCCCAAGTGAATCCCGTCCCAAGATGTTAGAGGCGATCGCATTGATTCACAAGCTGTTATATGAAACTGATGTATCATTTAATGGGCAATATTATCAATGCGATCGCTTAACGATTTACCCAAAACCATTGCAGAGTCAAATACCAGTGTATGTTGCCACTGGCGGCGATGATGGTATCGAGTTGGCTGCTAAACATTCCTTCAGTTTGATGGGTGGGCCGCCATTTTCCCTAGAGAGATTGAAGGATACTGTTACCAAATATCGAGCCTTAAATTCTAGTGGTGCGGAAAATTTAGTGCTGGCACGCTTCTTTTTTGTTGGCAAAACCTACGATGAGGCGGTGAGTGAAGCGTTACCTTTCGTTCGCAAATTTAGCCAGAAAATGAAAGCTAATTCGGCTGAAGTATTGCAGAATAGTGCGAATCCCAACCAAAAACCATTCGACCGCACAAATATTTGTTTCGATGAAGATTATTTGATTGAGAATTCAATTATCGGTGATGTGGAGACTTGTCGAGACAAAATCAAGAAATTTCAAGACGAATTAAATTTAGGTACGCTAGCACTCAAACCCTCGTCTGCGGATTTGCAAAAAAACCTAGAGAGTTTGACGCGCTACAACCAAGAGGTGCGAAATTATGTCTTCTAAACTATACCAGCTTCCTCCCGATGATTTACCTCCCGCTGAGGTAACGAAACAGGATGGAATGCTGCAAATGGAGTTAGAACAGTCTGCTGGCAGATGCTTTTATCTAGCTTGCGATCGCATTACGCGAGTACTGTTATCTAATTGTCAATGGTATCTCACAACAAATGCTAACATCCTCACATTAATTATTGACTGCCCTGACTTAGTATCTTACTGGCATATCGTCAGCAATATTCCCCAGTTGGGTAACAGGTTAGAGCGATTTGCTGCCAATGGCAAAATCCGCGTTTATCCGCCATTTGGCAAAGGAACGCCGTTTGAAATCAGCGTAAATGAAATATCTGCTTATCGAGATTGGCTGTGAGGTAAATAGGCACACACTAGGAATCCTACAAAATATAGCTGATTCATCCTTACTACACCCTGTACTTCTAAAGTGCAGGGTGTTGCAATTTTAGAAGAGTTACAATATTGTCTGTCTTTTCTTGTTATTTCAGATAACTCAGAGTGTATGCGCTGGCAACCTATAGATAATTTACCGCAAGATTGGCAAAATTTGGCTAGTTCAGAGCTACCACCATTAGTTACTGTCTGGAATGAACAAGCTGACCGTCTTCGTAACTCTGGTGCATTCAAAGTTTTTATGGAAAAGATGCGCCGGGAAATAGCAATTGAAACCGGAATTATAGAGCGACTTTACACAATTCCTCAAGGTATTACCCGATTACTTATTGAGCAGGGTATCAATGAGGCACTAATTCCACATGGAGTTACAGACCGACCTATTAAGCAAGTTATAGCCTTGATTCAGGATCAAGAAATGGCTATTGAGGGATTATTTGATTTTGTAGGTGGTCAACGTTCTCTTACGCCGTTTTATGTAAAGGAACTGCATCAGCTGCTTACCAGAAATCAGACTAATACAGAAGCTTTAGTTCCATCTACAGGACAAATTATTAGTGTTCCTCTAATCCGAGGTGATTGGAAGAAGCAGCCTAATAATCCATTGAGAGCAGATGGTTCCATTTATGAATACTGTCCACCGGAACAGGTAGCATCTGAAATGGATAATCTCATTCAATGGCATCATCAGCATCAAGAAAACCAAGTTGCACCAGAAGTAGAAGCTGCATGGCTGCACCATCGATTTACTCAAATTCATCCGTTTCAAGATGGAAATGGGCGAGTTGCTCGTTGTCTTGCTAGCCTGGTTTTTATTCAAGCTAGATGGTTCCCTCTTGTACTTACGCGTGATGATCGTTCAGCTTATATTACATCTTTAGAACAAGCGGATCAAGGTGAATTGTCTGGCTTGATTAATTTGTTTGCTAAAAGTCAGAAACAGTCATTTATTCGCAGTCTTGGTTTGTCAGAACAAATCCTGTCAGAGACAAGGCAGACTCGTACTATTCTCGCATCTGTTACTGATAAACTTAAACAGCGTCAGTTAGCATCAATTCAAGAACGATGTAAAGAAGCTGAGAGATTTGCCGAAAATTTATTTAATATAGCATCCAATCGTTTGCAAAATATTTCTGAAGAAATCAAGCTATCTGTACAAAATTTAGTACGAGATGCTCAAGTTTTTACAGTATCAGCTTCAGCAGGGGATGAGCGTTCATATTATCATCGCTATCAAATTGTGGAGACAGCAAAACAGCAAGGTTACTTTGCTAATCTCCGAAGCTATCACAGTTGGGTACAATTGATTATTAGAGTAGAGACACCTACAGTTATTTTGCTTTCATTTCATGTTCTGGGACACGAGTATTTAGGCTTACTTGTATGTTCTGTATGTGCTTATCACAGGGATGATACAGAAGAAGGCGATCGCAATATTAGTGATATTCAACCTTTAACAGAATCACCATTCCAATTTTCTTATGCAGATGAAGAAGATAACTTGGTGAAGCGCTTCAATGAGTGGCTAGAAGAAGCTATTATTACAGGACTAGAATACTGGAATAGAAGTCTCTAATATCTTCTACTCTTTGCTGTTCCTTAAAAAAAAAATTAGATATTCGTCAAGCGGGAAGAGATTAATGTTGACAAGTTTTTAACTTTTCAATTAGCCACACATACCAATTTTCTAACCCAGCACCAGTAGTTGCAGAAACCTGAAAAATCTGAATTTTGGGATTTACTTCTTTAGCATATTCTATGCACTTTTGAATATTAAATTGCAGGTAAGGTAGCAAATCAATTTTCGTGAGAATCATTACATCACTAGCACGGAATATATGCGGATATTTTATCGGCTTATCTTCTCCTTCTGTAACGGAGAGAATAACGACTTTTGCCTGTTCTCCCAAATCAAATAAGGCTGGACAAACCAAATTTCCGACATTTTCAATCATCACAACTGAGCTTAATGGCGGATTCAGTTGTTGTAAACCTCTTTCTATCATTGAGGCATCTAAATGACAGCCTGTTCCAGTGTTGATTTGGATGACTTTAGAACCTGTTTCTTTAATTTTTTTGGCATCGTTAGCAGTTTCTTGGTCGCCTTCAATGACACTAATAGATAATTGATGTTTTAAATCATTGATAGTTCGCGTTAAAAGAGTTGTTTTACCAGCACCGGGAGAACTCATTAAATTTAAAGCGAGAATATTACGACCTTTAAACCATCCCCGATTTTGGGCAGCTAGCAAGTTATTCTTCGCTAATATATCTTGTTCTAAAGATATTGTTGTGTTGTGTATTTTGGCATGAATTTGAGGTGCTTCTATATGAGTATCATGACTGTGGGAGTGAGTGATGACAGTACCATCTGGTAAAGTGTGAGTATGATTATGTTCCGCTTTATCTGTTTCTAAATTTGTAATTTTTATTTCGCCATCATCAGAACAACCACAAGTTACACACATAATTCCTCTATTTCTATTTCTTTAATTTTAAGTTCTTCGCCAGTAATTAAATTTAATTCCACGCTACCACAGTTACAGATTCCAAACGGTTTATCTAAATTAACTTCTGCACCGCATTGACGACATTTTGCTAAACCGGGAATTTCTAAAATTTCTAATGTCGCCCCTTCTAAAACTGTACCCTGAGTGCAAATATCAAAACAAAATCGGATTGCATCGGGCATGATGGCTGAAAGTTTGCCAATTTCTAATAAAACTCGCTGCACTTTTGCGCCTTTAGCATTTTCAGTCACAATTGCCACAATATTTTGGGTAATTCCAAATTCGTGCATATTATAAATCTATTAAAGATTAACAAATTCGTGGCAATTGGTCGCCTACTAACATATCAACAATCCTTTCAGCACCAAAAGCTGTTTTTAATAATACGATACCTGGAGGTGAAGTAATAACTTCGCCAATAATACAAGCATCTTTGCCTGCTGGGTGGGATTTCATAGCTGATAAAACATTTTCAGCATTCTTTTTTGGAACCACTACAACTAACTTACCTTCATTAGCTAAATACAATGGGTCTAAACCGAGAATTTCGCAAACTCCGTTAACTTCTTCACGCACTGGAATAGATTCTTCAAAGAGACGAATTCCCACATCGGAACTGAGGGCGAATTCATTTAGTACTGTCGCTAAACCTCCACGTGTGGCATCTCGCATAGCATGAACTTGTGGGCATACATGGAGAATAGTTTCTACTAAACTATGCAACGGCTGACAATCACTTTCAATATTAGTATCTAAGGCTAATTCCCCACGGGCAATTAAAATGGCTGTCCCATGATTGCCTATTTCACCATTAATTATTATTGCATCTCCAGGTTTAATACTATGAGCAGAAATGTTAACTATTCGCGGGATGATACCAATACCAGCAGTATTAATAAAGAGTTTATCGGCAGCACCACGATGTACAACTTTTGTGTCACCAGCGACAATTTGAATACTCGCTTTTTCTGCGGCTATTTTCATGCTGGCTGCAACACGCCGCAAGGTTTCTACGGGTAATCCTTCTTCTAAAATTACGCTACAAGTTAAATATAAAGGTTTAGCACCACTAACAGCTAAATCATTAACTGTACCGTTTATAGCTAATTCTCCTATATCGCTTCCGGGGAAAAATAACGGGTCTACAACATAAGAATCTGTTGTAAATGCGAGTCTATCTCCTTGTTGGAGAAGAGGGGTTAGGTTGAAGCTGGCTTGGTCTTCTAGTTGTGAGAGAATTGGGTTATCAAAATTGCTGATAAAGATATCGTCGATTAAATCACGCATGGCTTTACCACCACTGCCATGTGCGAGAGTTATATGAGTGTCTTGCACTTTATGGCGACGGCGGACTTGTTCTATTTTTTGGATTGGGTTTGTGGGGGAAATATTCATATTAAAATTTTTTTAAACGCAAAGGGACGCAAAGGGAAGCGCAGAGGTACGCGGAGTATTTAATCTGAGGAGAAGCCGCAGGCGGGGAGGGGTTCTTGAGTTATTTTTGGTTTTTGGGCGATTGTTTTTTTGGCAATTGTGGAGAGTCGCCCGTATTTGTAATAGGCTGCGCAAGCACCTTCGGAAGATACCATGCAAGTACCGATTGGCGTTTCTGGCGTGCAAGCTGTACCGAATACTTTACACTCCCAAGGTTTTAAGACTCCTTTGAGAATTTCTCCACATTTACAAGCTTTATGGTCGGCTACTTTCAGGTTAGGAATGGTAAATTTAAGTTCGGCATCAAATTGAGCATATTCAGGTTTGATTTGTAATCCTGAATAGGGAATGTCACCTAAGCCGCGCCAATCAAAACTATCTCGCACGGCGAAAACTTTGTTTATGACTTGTAGTGCTACTGTATTCCCAGTTTTTTCTACAATTCGGTTATATTGGTTTTCGATTTCACAACGATTTTCTACTAGCTGCTGCAATAGCATCCAAATTGATTGGAGAATATCTAAGGGTTCAAATCCTGAAACGACTATCGGCTTATTATATTGTTGGGAAATAAATTGATATGGGTCAGTGCCAATTATCATGCTGACATGGCCAGGCCCAACAAATCCATCTAGTTGTAAGTCGGGATTATCTAATAGTGCTTTGAGGGCGGGAATCACGAGGACGTGATTGCTAAACATACTAAAGTTATGAAGTTTTTCGGCTGCTGCTTGCAGAATGGTGAAGGCGGTACTGGGGGCTGTGGTTTCAAAGCCTAATGCAAAGAAGACTATTTCTTTGTCGGGATTATCTCTGGCAATTTGCAGGCTATCTAGGGGAGAGTACACCATACGGATGTCTGCACCTTGTGCCCTGGCTTGCAGTAAAGTGGTTTTGGAACCAGGAACTCGCATTGCGTCGCCAAAGGTGGCAAAAATGACGTTATGATTTTGAGAGATTGCGATCGCATCATCTAATCTCCCTTTTGGCATTACGCATACTGGACAACCAGGGCCATGAATTAGTTCAATGGCTTCGGGTAAAATTTCTTCGATACCATATTTAAAAATGGAATGGGTATGTCCGCCGCATACTTCCATAATTTTGATGGGTTTTTCTAGCTGATGGCTTAATTTGGCGATTTCGCGGCGTAAGGCTTCTGCTTTTTCCGGTTCGCGGAATTCGTCAACATATTTCATAAGGATTGGGGAATAGTAAGTTTTATGCCAATACGGTATTTCTTTCTTCTCTCTGTGCCGCGCCAGTTGCTTCAAAGTCGGGGAACCCGCCCAACGCACTGGCTTCTCTGCGCCTCTGCGGTTCGTTAAGTACTAATCCGTGCTTGTGCTGCTGCTAATTCTTGGAGGAGTTGTAATGTTTCTGCTGCTTCTTGTTCGTTAATTCGATTCATGGCAAAACCAACATGAACTAGTACCCAATCTCCAATACAAGCTTCGGGAGGATGTTGTTCATCTACGATACAAGCAATATTTACTTCGCGCTTTACACCACCAATGTTAACTAGGGCTAGTTTATGGTTAACGTTGGTAATTTCTATAATTTGTCCGGGGATTCCTAAGCACATTTTTTTATTTGTGAAGATAAACTAACCGCAGAGGCGCGGAGACCACAGAGAGAATTATTTGTGAGAAAAAGGTTGTAAAATATCAACTCTCATGTATTAATTGTGCGGCTGCAATCACTGCTTGTCCTAAAGATAAGCCGCCATCGTTAGTTGGAATTAAACTGTGAGTGAGTACTTTTATTCCCAATGTTTGTAATCGTTTGCTAACTTGCTCTAACAATATACAATTTTGAAATACTCCTCCGGTTAAAGCTACCTGATTAATCAGATTTTCTTGACTAAGATGCTGAACCATTTTCACAATGACGTTAGCTAAACCTTGGTGAAATTTGGCAGCTATAACTGTTTGTGGAATCTGCTGCTGTAAGTCATGGAGTAAGGCTTGCCACATTGGACGCGGGTCTATACAGTAAATACTATCTAAAAAGCCAAAACTAAAAGGGTAGATTAGCGTTTCTTTATCATTATTTAAGCTGCTAACATCTACTATAGCTTCAAGTGCGATCGCAGCTTGTCCTTCATAGCTACATTCATCTCTATAAATACCGATAGCTGCTGCCACTGCATCGAACAATCGCCCCACTGATGAAGCTGGAGGAGAGTTAATCTTCTTATCTATAAGTTGATTTAGTAGTTGGAGTGGCTTGCTTTTCAGAAATTTTACGATTTCTAAATCAGTATACTTTTGTTCGCAATCATTCCAAAGATTAGCAGCTACTAATTGGGCATAAGTATTACGCCAAGGCTGATAAATAGCTTGTTCGCCACCAATCATTGCTACTGGTTTAAATGTTGCAAGTCGTTTAAATTTACGGTAATCTGCTAAAAGAAATTCTCCACCCCAGAGTGTACTATCATCGCCGTAACCTAAACCATCTAAAGCAATGCCTAATATTGGAGGCGAATCTAAAGAAATCCTGTTTTCTGCCATACAAGCGGCAATATGAGCGTGATGATGTTGAATGGGATAAATTTTTATTTTATTTGTATCTGCAAGTTCTTTCCCAAGTTTGCTTGATAAATATTCAGGATGTTTATCAATGGCAATTACTTCTAGTTGATGCTCAAATAAATTTAAGTATAAATTTAAATTTTCTTGGTAAGCGTTAAAAGCCGCAGCATTTTCTAAATCTCCTAAATGTTGAGAGAGAATTGCTTTTCCTTCACGCAATAAGCAAAAAGTATTTTTTAACTCACTACCCATTGCTAAAATTTGCGGTACTTTGTGAAATCCCAGTGGTAAACTAATTGATGCTGGTGCATATCCTCTGGCACGGCGAATTGTTTGAACTTTATCACCAAGAACACGCACAACCGAATCATCTACCCGATTAATAATCTCTCGATTGTGCAAAAGAAAATAATCAGCGATTGTTCCTAATTTTTCTCTTGCTTCGTCATTATCAATACATTGTGGTTCATCTGCAAGATTACCACTTGTTAAAACAATTGGGCGATTCATCCGCCGTAAAATTAAATGATGTAAAGGTGTATAAGGTAGCATGAAACCAAGAGTATTTTGCCCCGATGCTATTGATAATGCTACTTTTTTACCTGTCGCTTGTAGTAAAACAATTGGTGCAGCAGAACTTGCTAATAATTCTTTTTCTTTAGCGTTGACAGTACAATATTGTTCAATTATCTCAATATCCCGCGCCATTAAAGCAAATGGTTTGTGATAGCGCTTTTTGCGCTGACGCAGTTTTTGTACAACGGTTTCCTGAGTTGCATCGCAAGCCAGATGAATACCACCTAAACCTTTAATTGCGACAATCTCACCTTTTTGCAACAAGGTACAAACGGCATCCACATCATCTAGCATAGAAAACATGGAAGCAGTAACTGATTTACCATCAGCGCGTTCTAACCAAGCTGAAGGGCCGCAAGCATGACAAGCTACAGGTTGGGCGTGAAAACGCCGATTTTCGACATCGTGGTATCCCTTTGCACATTCGGGACATATAGCAAACGCAGACATACTGGTATTGGTTCTGTCATAAGGAATCGCACGAATAATACTCAAGCGGGGGCCGCAATGAGTGCAGTTAGTAAAGGGATAGCGATAAAAGCGGCTGAAAGGGTCGAATATTTCTTTTTGACACTGGGGACAAGTGGCTGCATCAGGAGTAATTTCTGTTTTAATGGCATTACTGACACTAGTAGAAATCACAAAATTATCAAATTTAAGTTCATCTTCATAAGGAGTTCTAGTTAGTTTGTTAATTTTTGCTAGTGGCGGACATTCTGTTTGCAATCTGGCAACAAATTCTGTTAATGCTTCCTCACTACCAGATACCCGAATTAATACACCTTCACCATCATTACAAACATCTCCACGCAAACCGCAAGCTTTAGCCAGACGATATACGGTAGGACGAAAGCCTACTCCCTGAACAGTACCGCGAACTCTAATTTCTTCAGTCGGCATAGTTAAACTGCCACAACAAAATTCGGTTATTTCCAGAATCAGCTATTACCGCCGTACTACCACAAATTTTTATCCCGTAACACCAATTTAAACTATCTCGTTTCGGTAGTCCGAAATTACGATTTTCACCTTTACTTTGAAAATTTATTTGTCCTGCCAACCCATCTGCCATTACACCTTGCAGTGATAAAATTGATTCTGGCTTTCTCCATCCTAATAAACGAGAATTAGCAGTATCTGCAACTACTAACCAATCTCCAGCCACCGCCACACCATAAGGCATACTTAAACTACTAGCGCTAGGATAATAAACTCCTTGATTCATTTCCACAAAATCAAAGCTTTTTTGTCCTAAAACCACTGCACAAGGAGTATTATTTTCTGTAGGTATTCCTTGCCAAATCATTATTCGGTGATTACCTGCATCGCTGACAACCAAATTCTCTCCCAAAAAGGCGATGTCGTGACACCAACGCATACTCGCTGCGGTTGGAGAATCACCGCCGTTTTCATTGCGAGATATCATATCTGGTTGTCCCAAAACTAAATCAGCAGGTTGACCATTTTCTGTTGGTAATTGATGCCAAATTAATAGCCTTCGATTACCAGTGTCAGCAATAAATAACTGTCCTTGATGATAGTAAACACCATAAGGCCAGTGCATTGTACTAGCAGATGCTTGCTGATTTCCTCGATTTGGTTCATTATCAGTAAAATTAACTTGTCCTAATACCAAATCTGCTGGAACATTATTATCTTTTGGTAAGCTTTTCCAAATCAAAACTCGATGATTCCAAGCATCTGCTACAGCTAACCCTCCACCGCAAGCACAAATGCCTGTTGGTACGCTTAAAGTAGCCCTTCCGGGTGTATTTTTAGCATTTTGTCCTTCATGATAAAAATCAGGTTGTCCAATTACCCAATCAGCAGGTTGACTATCTCTGGTGGGTAAATTATGCCATCCTAATAATCGATGATGTCCTGTATCTGATACCCATAAAGGGCCACTTTCTGATAACAAACAAGCACCACGAGGCCCAAACATATTTGTAGCATTGGGCGCTACTGGTATGACTAATTGTTCTGGTTCTATAATGTTACCTAAAATTACCTCTGCACCTTGAGGTGATAGAGGCAATTTTTGAGAAATTTCTGTTGCTTCTAGCGGTAATTGTGATATGGGATTACTTATGATTGGGATATCCATGAAGCGCAGATAGACGCTAATAATTATTTAAAAACATTAATCTTGATTAGCGTGTAACAACAGTAACGATTTTGCATTATGCTTTTTTCAAATTAAGTTAAAACCTTTAATCGACTTCTGTATTAATCAATTTTAAAAAATCTAACCAAATATAGTAACTTTTGCTACATAGCGAATCTTTTGCATGAGTGCGCGATGTACTGAAATGAGAAAGCAAACTGGGGTTTGAGAAAGTAAAAGCTGCTTTTGCTTGCGGAAAACACCAAAATGAGTAAGTAAAAGCTCATTTTGCTTGCGGAAAACACCAAAATGAATAAGTAAAAGCTCATTTTGAGTAAGTAAAAGCTTATTTTGCTTGCGGAAAACACCAAAATGAGTAAGCAAACTGGAGTTTGAATAAGTAAAAGCTGCTTTTGAGTAAGTAATATGCCTTTTTACTTTCTCAAAACACTAAAATCAATACCTGAATTACACAAATGAGAATTAATTTAAAGATATTGAGAAAGCATTCAGGCATTTTGCTTGCACAAAAGACTAAAATCAATGCGCGAACTACTGAAATGAAAAAGCAAAGTAGCTGTGATTGACTAATCGCCAAGTATATTTGCTGTGTTACCTTTGCATCATTTTTGCAGTTTCACAAAAACCTTATCGCCTTTAATCTTGACTGGATATGACTGAAGCGAAATATCAGGCGCAGTTAAGCATTCACCTGTCTCTAATTTGTACTGGAATCCGTGGGAAGGACAGGTAATAATACTATTTTCAACTTTACCCTTTTCTAAGGGAGATCCAAGATGAGCGCAACTATTACGGTAGCATTTTACTGTAGCACCTTGACGATGTAAAATAAGTGAAGTACCAGCAAGTTGTACTGCCACTACACTAAATTCAGGAACTTCATCAAGGGTCGCTACTTTCATCCAAGTACAAGTTATTTTTGCAGAGAATGGACTGATTAAACTAGAATTAGCGTTGTTAATAGTAGAACTGCTATCAACTGCCACTACTTTAGTAATTTCGGGGCAATGGTTTTTGATTGCTTGTTCTACTCCCTGAGATAAAGTTAAAGTAGAAGTCGGACAACTGCTGCAAGTTCCAATTAATCTGACTTCTACTGTATCTGGTGGTTTAATTGCCACTAATTCTACATCACCGTTATGGCTTTTTAAACCTGGGCGAACTTCTTCAAGGGCTGTCTGAATGCGTTGTGAAAGCGGAGGTTTTGGTGGTTTGACTAGTTCGTGATACAGTAGCACTGCATAGACTAATTCATCTGCAACCGCATGACGCAAAGCTGGCATTGATTCTTCTTTCAGGCTTTTAATCAAGCTAGTCAATGCAGCTTTATGCAAAGCTTCAATTGCCCTTTTTAAACCCACCGCTACACACCGTTGGCTTTCATCCCACTCGGATATAATTGCCTCAAAACGATTAATTTCCTGAACTAATTCTTCAAGATTTGTCATTTGTCATTTGTCATTGGTCATTTGTCATTGGGCATTGGTTATTTATCAATGACAATTCACTTCATTTTGAAGTCTTTGAGAAGAAATGGCATAATCATGCCCGTTACTAAGCTAGATAATATTATTGGTAGGTAGAAGGGAATCGGGGCTTGTGCGAGTAATACTAGCAGTAAGAAACCTACAGCAATACCAATAGTAGTTTGCTTGACAAAATACACAGGGTCGCGTAGTAGCTTTCCTTTAAAAAATAACTTGGCTGAAAACCAACCTATCTCTAACATTTTTTCTCCTAATAATTTGTCAATAAATTTAAGGTAGCAAGCCCTAATAAGATGGCGGGAATTACACCCGCAGGGGCAAATAATGCACCAAGCATCGCTGAAAACTGATAGCCTATATCTTTACCAGCTAAAAGCATTCCACCAATTGCACCGCCAACCATAGACAAGGCTGCTGCTATGATTAACCACACGACTTCTGTTGCTATGTTCAAATCGCCATCTGCTAAACTTGTGAGAAAATTTATCAGATTTTGCGTTGTTAAAATATCTCTCATGCTGTTTTTTTACTCGTTGTTAAAGTGATAAGAGTTAAATCAGATTCATAACTCCTAATCCTTCATTTCTCTTTCTAGGTCTTGTAGTGCTTGAACTACAACTTCTGCTTGTGCAATTTGTTGGTGTTCCGTAAATATTTCTAAAGCAGCTTGATAGTAAGTACGCGCTTGCAAAAGATTTTGAGGATTACCAGCTTCTGGTTTTTCTGGGTCGTCTGGTAAGTTGAATAGGGTGTTGGCTTTGTTTGAAATTGTGTTAGCGTACTCTAAAGGTGTATCTTTGGGATTACGCACTTTTAACGCTTCATCATAAGCTGCGATCGCTCTTAAATTATTCTCCACAGGATGGGAACTCACTAGATATTGCAAAGCGTTACCTAAATTGTTCTGCAACATCGCATATTCTCTAGGATGGTCAATCAAATTAATGTGCTTTAGCGCCACCTCAAATGATTGCACAGCTAACCCTTGACGCAAGTATTCTCGTTCCGATGCTAGGGGCATAGAAAGGTATGCGATCGCAATATTGTTATACAAAATCGCGTATTCTTGAGGATAATCTTCCCAAGTAAACACCCGCAAAGCCTCATGATAAGCTTGGATGCTGTCAGTTATCCGCGCTAAATTGAATGGCACTAGCGACTGCAACACCAGCCCAAAATTCATCTGCGTCTCTGCCACTTCCTCTGGCGTTGCTAATTGCTGTAAAATTGGCAGTGCTTCTTCATAACCGACTTTCGCTTGCATCAACAGTTGGTAATCAGCATCCGGTATTGCCTGTAATGTCCCTGCCATCCCTACTTGCGCCCTGGCTTTTAATAAGGGATACTCCTCACCACACATTTCATAGGCCCGGTAATATAACCCAACTGCATTTCGCAAGTCTTGGGCAGCTTTGGGCTTTTTTTGAAAACCCTGTGCTATCTCAATCAGCATCTGAATTTTTTCTTCTGCTGAGGCTGACTCTGAAGCAACAGCTGCTACCGCAGCCTTCACTGCTGAATCTGTAATGCTGGGGGTCATAACTCTGCCGTACTCTAGCCAATTGGGAATTGAATCTGTCAACGCCCACGAATGATTGAGATACGTAAAAGCATCTAATCACGGGCCATACTGATTTACGCAGGCTTCGAGTCCTTTAGGCGGAATTCCCCTTTTTATTTGAGCTAGGATTAAAGACTAGAAACTAGGGAAAAAACTTAATTCCCTATAGCCAATGTCTTATGCCATGCTCAATACAATACTATAAAACACCCTATTTCTAAAATTCTAGGGGGAAATTGCTAATATTAATGTCAGCTTTAAACACCTAATATTTTTTAAATACTTTTTGTATCATCGTCTTATACAATTTCAATATTTTTATTGAATTGTTGACATACATAATATTTATTGTAATCAAAATAGTCACCACGCAATCGTCGAAGTGTAAAATATATTCATCAACTGTAAAACAAGCTCCTTTGAAAACAGACAGTATCTTTTATCGGATCTTTCAGAGTATCCCCAGTACTTTCTTTGAACTGATTAACCAACCACCCCAACTAGCTAGTGCTTACCAATTTTCTTCAGTAGAAGTTAAACAACTGGCGTTTAGAATCGATGGTGTCTTTCTTCCAAATACGCCAGACTTACCGATTTATTTTGCCGAAGTGCAATTTCAACCAGACAAAAAATTATACTCGCGTTTATTTACTGAAATCTTTAACTATCTCGATAAAACCGAATTAACTAACAATTGGCGTGGTGTTGTCATCTTCCCCAACCGCAGCGTTGATACTGGAGATACCGAAAGATATACAGAATTACTCAACTCCCAACGAGTAACTCGCGTCTATCTCGACGAATTAAGCTCCATTGAGGCATCATCAATTGGTATAGAGACAGTTAAACTCATTATCGAACCCGAATCAACTGCGACAATAAAAGCAGTAGAGATAGTCAACAGTGCCCGACAGCAAATTCCAGATGTCACTACTATTAGGGAAATTATACAATTAATAGAGACGATATTAATCTACAAGTTACCGCGATTGAGCCAGGAGGAGATAGGAAAAATGTTTGGATCAAATGAATTAAGGCAAACTAGATTTTACCAAGATGTTTTTGCAGAAGGTGAGCAAAAGGGTAAACAAGAAGGTAGACAAGAAGGTAAGTTAGAAACGATACCCCAGTTATTAAGCTTTGGTTTAAGTATTGAGCAAATAGCTCAAGCGTTAGGTTTGGACGAACAAGTTGTTAGGCAAGCTGCACAACCAAAATCCTAAAACAACTGATATATAGTTGACGGGGCGCAAAGTTTAGTGCCCCTATTTTTTGCTCATTTATTACATAAAAATCTGATGACTTAAAATACTCATCATCTAATGCAGATTAACAGTTGACAGATATTATTAATAATTACAGAGTTGTAACTGCGATAAATTAAACAGATTGAGTTGGTTCAACATCAAGACTTAAAAATAAGATGCAGTGTTTATTTGTAGTATTTTGCATTTATAAAAAATGTGTTACATATATAACAGACATAGCTATTAAAAATAATCTTGAGAGTATTTAATATATTGTTAATGATTAATTCTTTTTTAATGAAAGTAAATTAGATAAAAAATATCTTACTATTAAAAAATAAATATTGATAAACAGGTGAAACTTTGCAAGCAATATCACCTACATCATGCATGGGAAACAATACAAAAATACCTAGCCGATGACTAACGTACTATGGCTACAAGGTGGTGCTTGTTCAGGCAACACCATGTCATTTCTCAACGCTGAAGAACCGACAGTCTGCGATTTAATTGCCGACTTTGGTATCAATATACTTTGGCATCCTTCCTTGGGGCTGGAACTAGGCAATGATTTGCAAACACTACTACGAAATTGTATTTCTGGCAAAATTCCTTTAGATATCTTGGTATTTGAAGGCAGTGTTGTTAACGCCCCTAACGGTACTGGCGAATGGAATCGGTTTGCCGATCGCGCCATGAAAGATTGGTTATTAGACCTCGCCAAAGTTGCTCAATTTATCGTCGCTGTGGGAGACTGTGCAACCTGGGGAGGAATTCCTGCTATGTCACCCAACCCCAGCGAATCGGAAGGTTTGCAATTTCTCAAACGTCAAGAAGGTGGCTTTTTAGGGAAAGATTTCATATCACAAGCAGGATTACCTGTAATTAATATACCTGGATGTCCCGCCCATCCCGACTGGATTACGCAGATATTAGTTGCGATCGCTACTGGACGCATAGCAGACATTGCTTTCGACGAACTAAATCGTCCCCAAACCTTCTTCAACACCTATACCCAAACAGGTTGTACCCGCAACGTCCACTTTGCCTACAAAGCATCAACCGCCGAATTTGGTCAACGTAAAGGATGCCTATTTTATGACTTGGGTTGTCGCGGCCCCATGACTCATTCTTCCTGTAACCGCATCCTATGGAACCGCGTTTCATCTAAAACCCGCGCTGGAATGCCTTGTTTAGGTTGCACCGAACCAGAATTTCCCTTCTTTGACCTCAAACCAGGAACCGTATTTAAAACCCAAACAGTAATGGGAGTTCCCAAAGAATTACCGCCAGGGGTGAACAAAAAAGAATACGCCTTACTGACAATGGTCGCCAAAGATGCAGCACCACCTTGGGCAGAAGAAGACTTTTTTACAGTTTAGTCATTAGTCATTTGTCATTAGTCCTTTGTCATTAGTCATTAGTCATTAGTCCTTTGTGATTTGACTAATGGCTATAACCTTTCACACTTCTCTATACCTCTCAACGAGAAATCAAGGGTTTCGACTATTTTGCAGTGAGGCGAGTGAATAATTACCAATCACAAATAACAAAGGACAAAGGGCAAATGACAAATGACAAATGACAAATAACAAATGACAAAGGACAAATGACAAATGACAATTCAATCATTAGACATTTCGCCCGTCGGTAGAGTTGAAGGCGATTTAGATGTCCGAGTTGATATTGAACATGGACGGGTAGTCAACGCCTGGACACACGCCGAACTTTTCCGAGGATTTGAAGTTATCCTTCGCGGTAAAGATCCCCAAGCCGGATTAATTGTTACACCTCGCATTTGCGGAATTTGCGGCGGTTCTCACCTGACTAGTGCATCTTGGGCATTAGATACAGCTTGGGAAACAGAAGTTCCCCGCAATGCAATTTTGGCGAGAAATCTCGGTCAAATTGTCGAGACTATTCAAAGCATTCCCCGCTATTTTTATGGTTTGTTTGCTATTGATTTAACCAATAAAAAATACCGCCATAGTCGCTTTTATGAGGAAGCTGTTAAACGTTTTGCCGCTTTCACAGGCAAATCTTACGAACTAGGTATAACAATTTCCGCTAAACCCGTAGAAATTTATGCACTGTTGGGCGGACAATGGCCCCATTCCAGCTACATGGTTCCCGGTGGCGTGATGTGCGCCCCCACTTTAACAGATATTACCCGCGCTTGGGCGCTTCTCGAATATTTCCGCACCAATTGGTTAGAACCAGTTTGGTTGGGTTGTTCTTTAGAACGCTACGAACAAATCCAAAGCTATGATGATTTTAGAGATTGGTTAGATGAAAACCGCAATCATCGAGATTCCGACTTAGGTTTTTATTGGCGCATGGGTTTAGACATTGGTTTAGATAGATATGGCGCTGGTGTTGGTAAATATGTCACTTGGGGATATTTAGCCCATGAAGATAAATACCAAAAGCCGACTATCGAGGGACGAAACGCGGCAACGATCATGAAAAGTGGAGTGTACGACAGCTTCACACACACTCACACCTTAATGGATCAGTCATTCACCCGCGAGAATACAACTCACTCTTGGTACGATGAAGGGACAGAGGATATTCACCCTAGCGATCGCAACACTAAACCCACTGCAATCAATACAAAAGACTTCGATAACGCCTACTCTTGGTCGAGTGCAGTTCTTCACAAAGACTTCGGACGTTTAGAAACTGGCCCCTTAGCGCGTCAATTAGTAGCTGGTGGTAAACATGGCGAATCTTGGCAACACTACGACCCTTTCATCCTTGATGTCTTCAAACGGATGGGTGGTGCTAGTATTCATGTGCGTCAGCTAGCACGACTTCACGAAATTGTCAAGTTATATCGTCAAGCTGAACATTGTTTGCGCGAATTCAAATTAAACGACCCCTGGTATATCAAACCCACAGAAAAAGATGGACGCGGTTGGGGTGCAACGGAAGCAGCACGCGGTTCTTTGTCTCACTGGGTAGAAATAGAAGGCGGTAAAATTAAGAATTACCAAGTGATTGCCCCAGGTACTTGGAATATCGGCCCTCGTGATGGTGAAGGTATTCGCGGCCCCATTGAAGAAGCGTTAATTGGCACACCCATTTACGATTCTAGCGATCCGGTGGAAGTTGGTCATGTGGCGCGATCGTTTGATTCATGTTTGGTGTGTACAGTCCACGCCCATGATGCTAAGACTGGTGAAGAGTTGGCGCGTTTTCGGACTGCTTAATTTAGTTGTCAGGTGCGTTAGTCGTAGGCTAACGCACCAAAATTTCTGTAGTTAGCCTGGTTTAGAAAGTTCAGACTCATACTGTTCTATCACTCCCAATAGTTTTCCCAGTCATCTTGGAAGGCTTGCTGTAGCTTTTTCATATAGGCGTTAGTTTTGATTTTTACCATCCACAAATCAGCAGGATTGCTACCACCTTTGCAGACTACACCCTCGGCTAGGCCATACTTCCCAGCGCGGACATCTTCTACAAATTGTCCGGTGAGTTTGCCACGATAGACAACGCGGGCGATCGCTAAATTACTAAAATCTTGTACAAACTGTTCGGGGGGAATCATCCCGCGATTAGTTTCTACATCAAAGAGAATCAGTTGTTTCGATTCTTCGGGTTTGTGCATCCCCGCGAAGGAATTCGCCCCGAAAAATTCAGTGAAGACGGTGATTTCTGGGCTATTGTAAGCGGGGTTTTCTCGAAACAGTTTGTCTAGGGGGGTGGCGAAAAGCTTTTGAAACAGGTTAGAAGCCTCTTCTAGCCCTGGATGGGCGGCGTTGAACTCAGCAATACCCCTCTCATCCAAATCAAAGCGATCGCGCCGAGTCCCAAACCCATACCACCCTAGTTCGACTTCCCAAACCCAATGCAGATTCGTACCGTCGTATTTATCAAAAGCAATACAGCGACTGGAGGGGTAGTTTTTGCTACCGAGAATTTTAGGATATGCTAGCTGAATGCGAGGCATGATGTTAAGAATAAAAAACTATTTTCCCAGCCTAGCTTGGGCTAAACGCTAACTGTCTCTTCCCGTTGCGTAATTATAGGCAATGGCTGATAAACGCGCAAACATGGCTCAGATTCAGGATTAATCATTTACACAATCAGCTGATTCAACAGTCGTAGCGTAACATACTAAAACTTCCATAAACAGTGAGTTAGGCTTGCATTAATGCATTTGCATAAAACAGCAATTTACACGGTAAGCTTGTGTCTGATTTAGCGCTACATAATTATCTTCCTCGCGTTCCCGATGCAGCATTGCAAGAATACATAGAATGGTGTGTTTTAGAGCAAGCTCAAGCCGCAGAATGTAACTTTACTCCTGATAGAAGTAAGTTAGATAATTTGCCACCAGAAGACTACGTTCCTAAACTTGTCGAGCAGTTCATGAAAGTTAAACCAGACCCAATTAAAGCTGGTTTGGTAGCAGCGATCGCTGGTAAGGAAGCTGACAAACACGCTTTATCTGGTTTAGCGATCGCTGCTGATTTTGTATCTCTTTATGTCAAGTATTTAATTCCTAAAGAGGGAAGTACTAAAGAACAGGCTGAAGAGATATTAACTCAAGCATCACAACATCAGTATGAGAAACTGACTGAAGTTGCGAAGAAACATGGTGTAGAGTTATAGTTGACTGCTGATAAATTCTTTTTCAGAGGCTTTGTCTGTCCCATCAGTCAAAGCCTCATATTTTGCAGATTATGGCAACAACTCGAAGTAATCACAGTGTCTCGGACGGACAAAACCAAAGTCACGCCGATCAAGTGTCAAGATCCGAGTGATGTTGTCTCTCTCTGCAAGTGCAATAATCGTTGCATCTGTAAAATCAAGCTGACTATCAGCATACTCTTCGAGAATTTCATTAACTCGCTCTAAATCTTCAAAGTGAATTGATTCTAGCCGAATATCGCTAGCAGCAAGTTCAATCAAAAAATGACGCATTACTTGATGTCCCAGTCTAGACGAAATTAGGTAACAAACTTCAGGAAGGACAGAAGTTGGCAAAATTAATTGTTCACTTAAAGTCTTTGCGACATTAAAAACACGAGAGTGATTACAATCGCTCTTGTCAGTAAGCGCAAATAAGAAACTTGTATCCAGGATTGCTGTCATGTACGCTCATCTGCTTTAAGACTCCAACCACGTACAGAATCAATCTCATTTTTTAATATATCTTCATCTTGTTCTGAGACATCAGTTTCCCCAGAAGCTCCTAATCCTGCAATAGACATTAGAAAAGAAGACCCATGATTGTTTACTTCTTTTTGCCTTGTCGATTTATATTGAAGATATTCAACAAAGCTTGCTAGCTCAATTAATTTTTCATCTGGGAGAGCATTAATTGCCTCAATTAATGTCTGTCTATTTGTAGTCAAAGTATCCATACGCTTGACAAAAGGAAAGAATTGCTTTGACTTATTGTACTTTATGCGATCGCTCTGGTAGCAGTTCAAGACATTGGCGTACAAAAAATGCTAACTATCATCGGTTGCGGCAATCTAAATCGCAGTGATGACGCAGTAGGCGTAATCATTGCCCAACGCTTACAAAAATATCTAGCTGAAAACCCTCATCCTCATGTGCGAGTTTATGACTGTGGCACCGCAGGGATGGAAGTAATGTTTCAAGCTAGAGGTAGTAAAGAATTAATAATTATTGATGCAAGTTCAACTGGTTCTGAACCTGGTGCTGTGTTTAAAGTTCCAGGAAAAGAACTGGAAGCAATGCCCGAACCTAGTTATAACTTGCATGATTTTCGTTGGGATAATGCTTTAGCCGCCGGACGGAAAATCTTTCAAAATGACTTTCCTGATGAGGTGACAATTTATTTAATTGAGGCGGCAAATCTTGGTTTGGGACTAGAGTTAAGTCCTGTTGTCAAACATTCTGCTGATTTAGTTTTTGAAGAGGTAGTTGCACTTATAAAGCAGAATATTAATTAATCCAAAATCCAAAATCTAAAATATAATCACGCCCAATCGCGATAAACAGAAAGTTCATCTACCCTCATTTCAAAAGGTACGCCTTGACTCTCTGGCGGACAAACACGGATTTTAGCACTGCTAACAATTCCATGTAGCAATGTCCCCATTGGTACGATTTTTTGCAAAATACGCCAATTAGTAACTTGATCGGGACATTCAATAACCAATGTTAGAGCATTGGCATGAGTTGTGACATACCACCGACAAGTAGATAGAAGATTTTGAATTGTGCGATCGCAAGCGTCATAAAAGTATCTGCTAATAGAATACTCTAGTTGTTGCCGCAGTATAATATCCGCAGATGTCGGTTGCATAGGATGCGAGTCATCACTATTAAAGTAATACATCTTTCTAGCCATATCTTTTTAGCTTCCTGCTTATATTCCAATCACCATTCCATAAAGTACATCTTCATTTGTTTCTAATAATTCTTGGGTTTCGTCATCATAATAAGCACCAATCCCACTACATTGAATACCCAAATAATTACTAGTTAAATAAAGTCTCTGTCCCAGAAAACCAGCTATTTGCATAGCAGTTTGATAATTTAAATAATCTGACACAAAAAATAAAGTTACAGCGCCATCTCTAGCAATAGCTTGATTAATACATAAGTAACCTGTCTTTTCACTAAAGTTACCCGCTTTAATCAAATACGTACCTTTATATAACCCAGGTGTCATTCTCTCTACTCGATGCACCACTGAGTAAATTTCTATCTCCTCATAGTTTTCTGTCGGTATTGACTGCTGAAGTTGTTGCACTACATATAAATAATCTTCTTGAGAAATAGCCTCTTTCCGGAAACGTCTAATAGAACGTCTATTCCAAACAGTTTGAGAAAATTTATCCTTATCAAAGTTAAATTGAGGATACTCTAATTTCTGCTGGCGACTCTTTTGTAGAGTAGTTGCTTGATAGGCATCTTCAATAAATTGATTAGGTTCAAAATAATCAGTACCAGAGACAAAAGGAACTTTCAGCCTTAAGCTTCTGATTTTATTGTCTTGTACTTCTCCTGACACCGCACAAGCAGTGATAAACTCTTTATTCTCAAATCCTAAATCTGAATTGAGGGCAAGTTTATCAAAGTCAAAAACTAGTTGTATATCTCGGTTGTGGAGAAAAGCTGAAGCAGCAACTGCACCTAAATGGTGTCCGCTATCTAAGAAGCAATATCTTATGCTCCTGTTTTGATATTTCCAGCTAGACCTATAATAAACACAACTAATTAAAAAGATGAATCCGTTGATACATTTACCCGGTATAATATAATTTTCTAACCCATCATCAATTAATTCATAGATGAGAGTTAGACAATTATTCTCAACTTCTAGATGGTATATACCATTTACTATTCCCTCAATGCCGCGAACCTGTACGTAAACTTCCGTAGGATACAGAGCGCCTGCTGATGGATTCACTCGCAGTTTTAATGGGCCATCTTTATATACTTTTTCTAGTGTTATTGCACTGGTTAGCGAGATAAAAGAGTGAACAGGATTATTGAGATTTAATTTCACTCTCCGATAAAACTTGGGATAAACTTTAAATGAAGATGGCTGTGTTGAAGCATCTACATAATTTGGATCGAGTTGTACCGATAAGTAAGAATGCTTGGTAGCGTCATGATAAGCTTTGCCCAATATCTGACTTGATGGCATTTTTAATTATCCTTAAGACTTCTACGTTGCTAGCAAAATCTATTGCTTTATAATCGTCTAAACTTTTTAAATATAAATTAGGATCGTGTTGTAAAAGTAAATTTAAAACTTCTGTTTTTCCGGCTAATGCTGCGTACATTAAAACAGTTGCACCGTTATCATTTTGGTTGTTAATGTCAATGTTATGAGCCAACAGTAAATTAATTAAATCGTAGTAATTACCAAAACAAGCAAACCACAAAGCATTGTTGCGATCGCTATTTCGAGCATTGATATCTGCACCAGCATCAATTAGTTCTTTGACGACTGTATAAACTCCTTCTCTTGTCGCTTTCATCAAAGCTGTATCGCCATTTTCAACCGGCTGATTTAAATCATTAAGATTGTAGCCTTTTGCTATTAACCATTGAGTTGTTACTTCACTCAAATTTTGACTATTGGTTCGATTCATAACTACTCCTAATTTAACTTTTTTACTAATATAAATTTGCTTCACAAATAGAATGGTGAGCATTGCTCACCATTTTTGCCAACATGCTATTTAAATCCTTTTAACTTACATATATGCTATCAATTTTATAAGTTTAAATTATGAATCATTTCTAAAGAACAGCGAACATTCTTCTTAAAAAAGCTGGAAAAATAATAGAAAAGCAGTAATTTTTACTGTTTTTTTTTATAAAATAGATTAATAGCAGATATAAGTGGATTTAGATCCCCGACTTCTTCAATAAGTCGAGGATCTGCACTTGAATAGTAAGTGCGTATATTTTTATATTTACTGGCAATGATAAGAATATAAAATGTTGTCTACATCTTCGATAGTAAGATTTTGTTTGTCAGCTAAAGTTTTTAGCATATTGGTAATATCTTTAAGCTGGGATAAATTAAAAGAAAGTCCTAATTCATTAGCTCGGTGATTAACCGCCTGTTTTCCAGCCAATTTATGATTGATTAAAATTGAGCGCGTTACACCAAAACTTCGGGGGTTAATAGCTTCATAAGTCTCAGAGTTATTAAGCATAGCCTTGGTATGAATGCCAGCTTTATGACTAAAAGCACTCTCACCAAAAACACAGTGGTTAAAAGGAATAGAAATTCCAACTTTTCTCGCAACTAATTCATGCAAGTAACCAAGTCGATCTAAGCGATATTTCGACTTAATCTGTTCTGGATTTGTGGCGTATAACCTAGCGATGAATCCAGCTAGCGAGGTAATACCATTACGCTCACCAATTCCCAGAACACAAGTGTCAATATGAGTTGCTCCCGCTTCCAGTGCTGTATAACTGTTAGCATTTGCACATTCTGTATCATTATGACCGTGAAACTCAATATCTAAATTGGTGAACTGGCGCAAAGTCTTCACTAATTCAAATACTTGCATTGGCGTAATAATTCCTACTGTATCGGCAATTCCTATACGTTTGACAATTCCTAATTTTTCAATCTCAGAATAAATTGTGATTAAATCTTTTATAGAAGTACGTGACGAATCTTCAGCCGAAAACCGTAACTCAATATCAGGTGCTTGCTGATGAATAAAAGTTAAAACTTCAGATGCTAAATCAATAATTTGATTAATATTTTTACCATGACTGAACTGACGCATCAAAGAAGAACTACCAATAGTTAAATTAATCCCGGCTACGCCTGTTGCTAAAGCAACTTTAGCATCTTCTAAGTGACAGCGAATGTGAGTTAATATTTTGGATGGCAAGCCTAACTGAGCCAATCGTTCACAGTCTCGTCTAGACTGAGGTGAAGCAATTGGTGACGTTAACTCTATATATTCCACTCCAAATTCAGCAAGGGCTTCAGCAATTTCGACTTTATCATCTGAAGAAAAATTGGCTTTGACAAATTGTTCGCCTTCACGGAGAGTACTTTCTACAATTGCAAATTCAGATAGCGACATTGAGCAATCCCTATACTAATTCTGACTAAGGATATTCACTTATTAGTTTTTATATTAGCAGATTTGTATAATTGAGAAATAATTGCTTTGGCTGATTCTTGAGGACTGACTATAGTATCAATTATAAGAGAGCGATCGCTCGTATCCATCGCCTCTAAAATCTGTTTCGTCAAAACCGAATCATAGTTCTGACTTTCTTCGATAAATATTTTTAGTTTTTCCCGCAATTCTAGACTTGTGACAACTTGTTTACTGACAAGTTCTAAGATTTGTTGTTCTTCTTTAGGAGTAAAATAAGCAGAAGCCTCTGGTACGCCCAAACTAGCAAAATTGCTCAGTACTTCTGGAATAATTTGCATACAATCGTCTAACTCTTGATTAGCAATTCGATCGAAAGAATCATGACGTTTTATAAGCCTTTCTAAACGTACAGTATTTGGTGCAGTCAACATTACAAATTTAGCATTTTTTAAAGCTTTAGCTGCATAGCGAATCTCATTTTCACCACGTAAACTATCGAAAACTAACATAGAGTTGACTTGTTGTGGATTAATATGTAGCGAAGCTAAGATGTGACCCATTCCACCAGGAAAGTATTCTCTATAAAGACGAGTATAAGTTAGGCGTTTAATCCGGCAATGGGGTTGTATGAGTTTCTCTTGCATTTTTAACATTGGCGCAATTATTACGCGTTCGGTTAAAACACGACGATTAGGTAAAAGTGTAAAATCCAAGCCTTCTTTAGCCAAAGCTTTTGCAATCGTGCTTTTTCCTACACCAGTCATACCTACTATGATTAGTAAAGGAAAACTCGTTATTGGCAACCAGTCTTTAGGAACAGGAAATCCTACACCTACACCTAGACTTAAGTGTTCAAAAAATAGATTTTGCCTTGTTGTATTAACTCGATCCTGCACAATATGAACCTCTTTTTAGCTTAGTTATTATAAAGATACAGTTATCATATAACCTCAGTACTTATACATAAAATTAGCTGTTTTAAATTTGATGTATATTATCATCAATAATTACTTTTTTTAAATTTTTTATCTTACTTTTTGGAGTAAATGACCGCCCCACCTATTCGTGTAATGCTCGTCAAGCAGAGATACTACCGTTAAGTAAATGAGGTGATTTCAAAATTATTAAGATATTTTAAAAAAAGCTATTTTTAAAATAAAAACTTGCTAACTTACTAAAGTATAAATAGTCAAAATTAGTGAATTAAAAACATGGAAATTAGCGCTCGTAATTCTCTGAAGGGTACTGTCAAAAAAGTTGTACATGGTTCAGTTAATACTGAGATAACTTTAGAACTAGCGCCAGGAGTAGAGCTAGTATCAATCATCACAAAATCATCAGCGGAAAAGCTATCACTTGCAGAAGGTAAGCAAGCCTATGCTGTGATTAAATCATCAGATGTGATCGTTGCTGTTGATTAAAAAATAGAGTTGGCTTCCTTTGTGAGCCACTCTATATTTTCATATAAAATTGCATTTATTTATACAATTAGAGTGCAATAACGTATTCAAGCGTAATTGCAGCAATCATATTAGATTTTTCAAATTGAAAATCACAGATACTCAACTTATTTAAAAAGCCAGGTGTTTGATATTTCAGAAATGATTAAATAAGACTATACATAAAGGTTAATTAATGGAATTATCAATAATGCGAACATAAATCGCTCGGACACTTTCTAAATTTAGGACAAAATCTATGTTATAAATATTGAGGATAAAAGAAAAAAGTTTTGTCAAAACCTGATATGAGTTCCTATTAATATTCCCATTAATACAAGTTTTTTCAAGATTATTCCATTTTGATTTTTATAAAAAGTTACGATTTCTAGCTCTTGCATTATAAATAATTCTAATAAATAGCCAATAACACTAAAGCGGGTAGATATTTAATTATAAATTAGGAATTTTGAAAGGAGGAAGGAAGTATATTTTCATCCTTCATCCTTCATTTGTTATTTGGTTGCAAAAGGCAGCAACCAAAGTAATAATTTAGACCAGATATGCTTCTTGATGTGTTTTAATTGTGCAATTAGAACGAGGATAAGTTACACAAAGTAGAGCGTATCCTTTAGAAACCTGATCGTCATCTAAAAAGTTTTGATCGTCTTGATTAACTTCACCTTCGACAACTTTACCAACACAGCTAGAGCAAGAGCCTGCATGACATGAAAAGGGCAACTCAATACCATTTTCTTCTGCTGCTTCTAAGATGGTGGTTTCTTCGTCAACTTCAATTGTGGTGTCGATGTCTTCTTTTTTGTTGATTAATCTAACTTGGTAGGAAGCCATTTTCAGATTCTCCTCAAACGTTATACAGTTGGTCTAATTTCCGAATTTTTTGAGCAACCTATCCTACTTTTTGCTTCCCTTCTTCTGACAGAGATGCTAAGTTTAGTTAGCTTTTTTATAGAGATAAGGGATGCAATGCGAACTAGAAGCTATCTCAAGGGCATTGAAACTCTGCGGAGTGCGTTTATGGGAAATCTCTACAATTGACTTAGCACTAACGAAATGATGTTAGCTGCAAGGTACACCAGTAGGCGTACAGTCGCCTGTTTTAAAAGACTTTCCACAACCGCAGGTATCAGTTGCATTAGGGTTGATGAATTTAAAACCGCTTTCCATCACTCCCTCAACAAAGTCAACGATAACTCCGTCTAATAAGGGCGCACTTTTGGCATCAACGTAAACCAGTACTTTGCCTTGCTGACTTACTAAATCATCTGGTTGAGGCTTGCTGGTGATATCGATCGCATATTCATAGCCACTGCAACCACCATCTTTTACCGAGATGCGGACACCTTTAGTTGCGCCATCGGCGTCGGGTGCGGAACCTTTAAGGAATGCCCGCAGATGAAATTCTGCTTTTTCTGATAAAATAACGGCCATCAGTTCTCCTGATTTGTAGCGATTAGTTGTTCTGATTTCAGGTGGGGTTGTCATTTGTCAGTTGTCCTTTGTCATTTGTCCTTTGTCCTTTGTCATTTGTCAGTTGTCCTTTGTTATTCACCAATGACTAATGACCAATGACTAATGACTAATGACTATTGACTGTGGGTTCCATCGAATTGGATTGCGCGTGTCTCCAAGGCGCACTATTGCCGCATACTGGACAAGAGCGATCGCGGTGAGAACGGCGTTTAGCAAATTCCATCCGATTTAAGTCGATTGTCAGCAATTGCGACAATAGAGGCTGACTAAACCCGGTGATCAGCTTGATAGCTTCCAACGCCGTTAAACAAGCTAGGGTTCCAGAAACAGCACCTAGAACTGAAAAGCCACGCTGATCCCAATCAGGCTTTTCTGGAAACAGACAAGATAAACAAGGAGTCACACCAGGAATAATCGTCGTCAGGTAAGCCTCCATCCCATTCATTGCGGCTTCCACCATTGGTTTACGCGATCGCACGCAGGCTTCATTTAACAAATTGCGCTCTGTAAAGTTGTGGGCGCAATCAAGAGCCATATCAGCAGATTGCACTAACGAATCTACATTTTCCGGGGTGATGTAATCATGAACAGCTTCCACTTGGACATCAGGATTAATTGCATCCAGAGTTTCTTTAGCTTTGAATACCCTTGGCTTACCTACCCAATCATCAGTCATAAGAACCTGACGATTCATATCATCTTGCCGCAAGTCACCACCCCGGACTAGGATTAGCCGCCCAACGCCCGCTACTGCTAAGTAAAGCGCCGCCGTACCGCCTAATCCCCCCACACCTGTAACCAAAACTGTCGCTGACTTCAGGCGCTTCTGTGCTGTTTCGCCAAAATTCGGAAGCATCATTTGGCGACGATAGCGTTCTAATTCGGTAGGCGTTAGGTTAACCAATTTATACCTCCTAATCAGAAGTGATTTCTGTCAGTGTGACTACATTTTTCGGCTTGTCGTTAAACACTTTGAACAGCTTTTGTTCGTGAGGTGTTGATTCGACAAATACCTGATAAGCCTTTTGCAAAGCCAAAGAATATTGATTTAGTCTCTCTTCTTGATTCAAGTCGGGAGAATTATCATCAATTTCCTGGATGTATTGAGAAAACTTTTTCAGAATATGTAGACGATTTACATTCACAACTTCTAAGTCGTAGGACATATTAAAGAATTGAAAAAATTCTTCTGCATCTACGAGTTTCTTGAATTCATCAATAGTTCCAGTCATTTCGCATTCTCCAATTGTTTCAGATGTTGCTTAAGTTCATCTAACTGACGATAGATTTCATAAGTTGCGGCGGCAACATCCATAAGTTGGTTGTAATCTGTTGGCAGACCTTCAGCTAAATCATGCAGATCCATTTTCATTTGACCTGCTTTACTGTTGAGCCGTCTGATTTGTCCTTGTAGTTCCTCAATTGTCATTTGTCCTTCGTCCTTTGTCCTTTGTCATTAGTCAGTTGTCCTTTGTAGTTTGTCAGTAGTTATTTACCAATGACTAATGACTAATGACCAATGACTAATTAAATTTTGCCAACTTCAGGAAAACGTTTCGCCAAATCAAGACCTTTTTTGACGTAGTTTTCTCCCTCTTCTGCTAATTTCTCTACTGAGTCAAAGCCAAAGCGATGAGCATCTCGCAAGGTTTTCACAGCTAACAAGAGACGACCAGAAAAAACTAGCGCCCAGCCAAATCCTTCATGGCTCAAATCAACTACAACCTGAGATATCAAACCTGTTTCTTGTTCAATTCCAGCCGCTACAGCCCGAAAAAATGCCATAATTCGTGCTTGCGTGATCGGATCGACTTCGCCCTCAACGGAGATTTCCCGTTTCTTTTGTTTGGTAACAATAAAGGGTTTGAGAATCAACTCATCCGACCAAGTACGATAAACTCCATAACTGTCTTGACCACGGATTTGTTTAATTAATACCTTCAGGAAAGGTGAGTTCAAGACTTCTGTTGTAGCAGTTCCGTTAACACTATTATTTGTGGTCATACTGTTGCTTCGTCTTCAATTTCATCAGCAAAGTTTGTGGTTTTTGGCTGTAAAGCTTTACGCAACCAAGGTGGAGGATTACCTTTGAGGGTTTTCACTAGCTTATTTAGCACTTCGCTAATTTCTTCTTCTTCCGATCGCGCCTTCACTGGGGTGACACCTTTCTTGATTAACCGAGCGGCGGCGCTACCACCAATTGCTGTTACGTAAATAATCGTACAGTCGCCTATTGACTCAAGTTTTGGGGTGATTTTGTCTTCGTTCCCATCTTCTTTGAGTTCGCCTTCAAAGGTAAGGGTTTCTACGAAGTGATATCCCTCATCGGTAATTTCGTAAACATCAATCATTTTTGCCCATCCGAAGTGGGCATTAATATGAACTCGGTCACTCGTCGTGAAGGCTATTTTCATTGTAATTCTCCTCAGTTTTGAATTTTGAAGCAATACGGTTCAGTTAGTGATATTTAGCTTTGGAAGATCCCCCTTAAAAAGCTATGGTGTATACACAAGTCTGAAATAGCTGATTAGTGATTAACCAAGGTTTTATCCCACCCTAACCCTCCCCTTATAAAGGGGAGGGAACTAGATTTAATTTATTGTTTCCCCCCTTTATAAGGGGGGATTAAGGGGGGTAATTCGACTTGTGTATACACGCCTTAACGAGGGTTAGGGAGGATCAACTCTTAACTGAACTGTTTTGAATTTCAAGTGTGAATTCAAAACTCTGCGCTCACAGTTCCGAACTCTTGGAACTGTTTAACTCTCGCTTCTTCTGCCTCTAAAAACAGGTTGCCGATGCCAAATAAAAGCTCCATCGTGCCTCGATAGCCAACTTTGGTAAATTGACCATTACCTAAGCGGTCATAAATGGGCAATCCTAAACGATAAAGAGGGATTGAGAGCCGTTTTGCGATCGCACCCACATTCGAGTTACCAATCAGCAAATCAGAACCGCCTGCTAAACTCTCGAAGTCTTCTAAGTCGCCGATGGTGATACTTTTAACCGGGAGTTTTTCTAAGAGGTGCGATCGCGTGGTTGTCACCACTGCATGAATTTGCGCTCCCATCGATTGCAGGAAATGCACTGTTGACCACAACAAATCTGGTTCCAGTGCTAAGGAAACTCGTTTTGCACCGAAGTAAAAATGAGTGTCCAGCATCGCATCTTGCAACTGACGACGTTGGCGGCGGTATTTTTCGGGTACGCTGTTACCGCTCAGAATCGCCAATGCTTGGATAAATTCATCTACTGGTTCTAATCCTGTTAGTTCGCCAAACACCTCATAAGGTGTGCCAAAGCGTTCTTCGAGAATCTTGGCAGCCCCCCGCATACTTTCACCCAATGCCAGGGTAAAAGCAGAACTACCTACTTCTCGTAGCTGTTTTAAGGTAGTGCCACTGACTGTAACCGCACTATAAGCATCCTCTAAATGTCCATCTAGAGAAGCGCCAAGGTCAGGTACAAAAATCGGCACTAGTCCAAAGGATGTAACTATCTCTTTGATTTCTTGTACATCCCCAGGTGTGAAAGCAGAACCCGCCAAAACCGTGACTTGTTCAGTTCTGAGTCCACCCGCGCGAGGAATTTCCTTAACTATGCTTTCCACAGCGACAGCAAAACCATCTTGCAACGCACCTTTAAAATCTGGGGTAGGTGCAAAAACGATCGCTAAATCATTCAATTCGGGATGGCGATCGCGGATTTCTTTAAGAAATCCTTCAATGTCATCGCCTCTAGTTTCCGTTAACCCAGTACTACATAAACCAATAATTTCTGGGTTAGCTTTTTCTACCAGAGTGAGAATTGCTTGCTCCACATTCTCTTCACCACCCAAAATAGTAGTGACTTCCGTCATCGCCGTGGTAGCTAAAGGAATCGCTTCCCGGAAATGCCGCACTAAGACAACTTTGGCGAAAGCAGTACAACCTTGGGAACCGTGGAATAAGGGCATTGTTCCTTTCAATCCCAAAAAGGCTAAGGTTGCACCCAAAGCTTGACTTTGCTTGAGGGGATTAACTGTCAGTGCTTTGTTAGAAGCGGTAACGATCGCCATTTAAACTTCCTCCTCGTCCCAAGGAGCGGGTTTGCGTATTTGTTCCCAAATCGGGCTATACAAAGCTTCGTACAGTTCCCGCGCCATCTCAATCATTCCCACATAACCTGCATAAGGATGGTGGCGTTCTTGGTTGATATCAAGGAAAGGAATTCGAGCTTTCAAAGCTGTATATTGGTTACGTCCACCTGCAATCAGCATATCTGCTTTGGTGTTTTTAACCAGTTGTAGCAATTCTTGAGCGTTGCCTTTCTCCAGCATAATGCCATCGTTGCCAATCAACTTCTTGATTTTGGCTTTATCTTCTTCAGTACTTTTCCGAGTACTGGTAGCAACAACTTCAATCCCTAAGTCTCTAGCAGCCGAAATAATCGACCAACTCTTGACACCACCTGTATACAACACAACCCGCTTACCTTTGAGTCGAGCGCGATAAGGAGCCAGTGCCAAATCTAAAGCAGCCGTTTCATCTGCAATTAGCTTTTCTGTCCGCTCTTGTAAATCAGCATCGCCTAATTTAGCGGCAATGTTTCGCAGACAGCGATTCATATCATCGATGCCGTAGAAAGACTCTTCAATGTAGGGGATGTTGTAACGCTCCTCCATCTTTCTCGCCATATTGAGCAGCGCTCGCGAGCAGATCATGACGTTGAGCTTGGCGCGGTGGGCGTAGCGAATTTCATTGTAGCGAGCATCGCCCGTAATTTTAGACAGAATACGAATGCCTAATTTTTCTAACAGTGGTGTTACTCCCCACATTTCCCCGGCGATGTTGTATTCACCGATTAAGTTAATATCATAGGGCGTTGTATGTTCCGGTTCTGCTGTTCCGACAACATATTCTAATAAAGATTCACCACCAAAACGGTTGCCGAGATTTTTACTGCCAATAAATCCTGGTGCAATGACTGGAACAACAGGAATACCAATTTTCTCAGCCGCCGCTTTGCAGACAGCATCCATGTCATCGCCAATTAAGGCTGTAACGCAAGTGGCATAGACAAATACTGCTGCTGGTTGGTAGCGCTCGTGAAGTTCCAGAATCGCTTTGTAGAGCTTCTTTTCGCCACCGAAGATGACATCATTTTCACCCAAGTCAGTGGTAAAGCCCATTTTGTAGAGTTGCGGGCCAGACGACAGACTACCACGACTGCCCCAGGAATTACCAGCACAGGCGATCGGCCCGTGGACTAAATGAGCAGCATCTGCGATCGGCACTAGAGCAATCATTGCACCATCAAAGGCACAGCCCCCTTGAGCCGCGCCAGGTTGTGCCTGTTGAGCGCATGACTTGTTTTTCTTTTCTGCTTGTTTGTGCTGATTATGCTCGCATCCTGTCTCAGTCAGCAGCTCGTTGATTTTGCCTTGGGTGCTTTTCATCTCTCTTCTCTTAATTGTTAATTGTCCTTTGTCATTTGTCATTTGAATTGACTATTGTACAGACGCGATTAATCGCGTCTCTAGCAATGACTAATGACCAATGACTAATGACTAATGATCAATGACCAATGACTAACAAATGTATCTTGTGACATCCTCTCCACATACATCGGTCAGGTAAGATAGAGCGCGGAAACGCAATCCTACAAATTCGTCATATAAAGGATTGAGTTTACATAGTGGTGGGATATCAATACACTTCCCAAATAATTTAATTTGTCGCTCAAAGGGACAACAACAAGGAATTGTTTGGCAAATTAGATGAGCGATGCGATTATTTTTAACCTGAATTCCATCCACTACACCACGCAACGGATTAAGAAGATTGTTGAACCATCCTGGTTTTTTCTGGTTAGGTGGATGGTAATTAGGATGAGGATGAGTGTGAGTATGTTCGTGAGTGTGATTGATGGTTTCCATCTATAGATACCTTGGGTAAATGCTAGCAAGAAAAGGGGGGAATAATTCATAATTACGAATTACGAATTACGAATTACGAATTACGAATTACGAATTACGAATTACGAATTATTCCCCGCCCTTAATTAACACGTTGTGTTTCTACGCAATTTCTAACGAATCAAGTCGTAGGAAATATCTGTCTTAGAAGGAATGTTGGTGTTGCGATCGATTTCTTCAAACAGAGTGTTTACAGTCCAGTTGAGGAGGTTGATTATACCTTGATAACCAATGGTGGCGTAGCGGTGTAAGTGGTGGCGATCCATGATGGGGTAGCCGATTCTCACGAGGGGAATCTTGGTGTCGCGCCACAGGTACTTACCGTAGGTGTTACCAACCAGGAAGTCTACTGGTTCGGTGAACAACAATGAACGCATGTGCCACAAGTCCTTACCAGGCCAGAGGGTTGCATTCTTACCGAAGGGGCTAGAAGCAAGCAGTTCTCTCATTTCTGCTTCAAATATTTCGTTGCTGTTGTGAACCAAGATATGCACAGGTTCAGCACCCATTTCTAGCATAAAGCCAACTACGCTGTATACTAAATCTGGTTCGCCGTAGATAGCGAAGCGCTTGCCGTGAATCCATGAGTGGGAGTCAGTCATGGCATCAACTGCACGACCGCGTTCGATTTCCAATTCTTGAGGAATTGGGATACCACTCAATTCGCTGAGTTTCATCAAGAACTCATCAGTACCCTTAATGCCCCAAGGACGGGAAACTGAGGTTGGTTGCTTCCACTCTTTTTCGATGTACTCGCGGGTTTTGAGAGTAGAGTGTGATTGCAGAGCAATTGTAGCTTTCGCATTGATTGAATCTTCTGCATCTTCTAGCTTTGTACCACCTGGGTACATATCGAATTCACCTGTGTTGGGTGAATCCAAGTAGTCGCTGTTGTCGGCTAGAATTGTGTAGTCAAAGCCGAACAGCGAAGCAATCCGCTTGATTTCGCGGTTGTTGCCTACGTAGGTGTCAAAACCTGGGATGAAGTTGATTTTACCATTGCTGGTTTCTTTCTTATGACCTGCGGTCAAGTTAGAAAGAATTCCCTTCATCATGTTGTCGTAACCAGTGATGTGGGAACCGACAAAGCTAGGAGTGTGAGCGTAAGGTACTGGGAAATCTTGAGGAACTGAACCAGCTTCCTTAGCGTTGTTGATGAAAGACTGCAAGTCATCACCAATTACTTCTGCCATACAGGTGGTGCAGACAGCGATCATCTTAGGCTTGTACAGTTGGTAAGAGTTCGCCAAGCCGTCAATCATGTTTTGCAGACCACCAAACACGGCTGCATCTTCAGTCATTGAAGAAGATACACCAGAGAATGGCTCTTTGTAGTGACGGGTTAAGTGGGTGCGGAAGTAAGCAACGCAACCTTGAGAACCTTGAACGAAAGGTAGAGTACCTTCAAAACCAACAGCAGCAAAAATTGCTCCTAGTGGTTGGCAACCTTTAGCAGGGTTAACGGTTAAAGCTTCACGAGCGAAGTTCTTTTCACGATAATCCCAACCTTTTGTCCACTCTGCAACCCGTGTTACTTCTTCGGCTTCGTGACCGTTTTCAAACTGCTTTTTGTTTTCAAATAGCTGTTGATACTCAGGTTGGTGGAATAACTCGACGTGATCTTGAATTTTTTCTGGATTCTGAGGCATTTCTGGATCTCCAAGGTTACTGAATTCTTTACTGATTGAGGAATGAAGATTTAAGGCGGGAGTGGGAATATGATTCAAAATTCAAAATGCAAAAATCAAAACGAATTTTTAATCTTTCAATTTTGAATTTTGTATTCCCAACTCCCCCCTGGGGCTAAAACCCCAGGTTATCCTTACTTATCTCACTCTCCCATTTCCCTAAACGGCAGCCTTAGCCTTAGCTTCAGCCTTCTTAGCCTGAGCTTTTTCATTCCAAGGAGCGCCAATTAATGACCAGGTTGGGCTGTTGAGTGCCAAGTCCATATCACGAGCGAAGATGGCAAAGCCGTCATAACCGTGATAAGGGCCGGAGTAATCCTTTTTTTGGTTTAATTTTTTTCAACTGTCTAATGTTTGCAATAAACAGTGTCTGTTCTAAACATTGTTCGTTGATAACACATTTATTTTTAGGCTAAATATAGGCTAAAAAGACAGCATAATTATTAGGTTCAGAACTTATATCATGTCCGCTTGCTTATTAAACCCGAAGAACCCCACCCCGCCAAAGCTGTGCTTTGTCTCCCCTCCCCGCAGGCGGGGAGGGGTTGGGGGTGGGGTGCAATGACTGCGGGAATAGTAACTAATTATGCAGACATGATATCACGCATCATTTAAATGTTGTCCTGAACCAAGGTGATTAAAAAATCGCCCGTTTTTTTGCTCATCTCTGCAAGCACAGCAGCAAAAAGAACACATGAGAACGAAAGTACTATTGGAATTAGAGAAAGTTAATCTGCGTTTGAAGTCTGCAAAGGCAAAGGTGACAATTAGAGAATCGAATGGAAGTCTGCAATTACGGGCGACGTTACCAATTAAGCCGGGAGACAAAGATAGCAACGGTACTGGGAGAAAGCAATATAATCTCAGCTTGAATATTCCCTCTAACTTGGATGGACTCAAGACGGCTGAGGAAGAAGCTTATGAATTAGGGAAGTTAATCGCTCGTAAAACTTTTGAGTGGAATGATAAATACTTAGGTAATGAGGCAATTAAAAAAGAATTTAAAACTATAGGCGAATTACTCGAACAATTTGAAGAAGAGTATTTTAAAACTCACAAACGTACAACTAAAAGTGAACATACTTTTTTTTATTACTTTTCTCGTACCAAGAGATTTACCAATCCTCAAGATTTGGCAACTGCGGAAAATCTGATCAGTTCAATTGAACAAATCGATAAAGAATGGGCTAAGTATAATGCAGCTAGAGCTATATCGGCATTTTGTGTGACATTCAATATCGAAATTGATTTATCTAAATATTCCAAAATGCCTGAGAATAATTCCCGAAATATACCTACAGATGCGGAAATATCTGAGGGAATTATCAAGTTTGAAGCTTATCAAAATAACAGAGGTAATCAAGTTAATCAAAACGTTCAAAATAGTTGGCAACTTTGGCGCTGGGCGTATGGAATGTTAGCAGTTTTTGGTTTACGTCCACGGGAACTTTTTATTAACCCTGATATTGATTGGTGGTTGAGTCAGGAAAATACAGATTTGACATGGAAAGTTGATAAAGATTGTAAGACTGGTGAGAGAGAAGCATTACCACTATATAGACAATGGATTAAGGATTTTGATTTGAGAAATCCGAGGTATTTGGAGATGTTAAAGGGTGCGATCGCAAAAAAAGATAACACTAATCATGCTGAGATAACGGCATTAACACAGCGAGTTAGTTGGTGGTTCCGCAAAATAGGATTAGATTTTAAACCTTATGATTTACGTCACGCTTGGGCAATCCGGGCGCATATTTTGGGAATCCCAATTAAAGCGGCGGCGGATAATTTGGGGCATAGTGTGCAAGTTCACACGCAAACTTATCAACGTTGGTTTTCGCTAGATATGAGGAAGTTGGCGATTAATCAGGCGTTGAGTAAGAGGAATGAAGTTGAGTTGATTAGGGAGGAGAATGCAAAGTTGAAGATGGAGAATGATAAGTTGAGATTGGAGGTTGAAAAGTTGAAAATGTAAATGGTTTATAAACAAAGTTAAATTTACTGATAAATCATACCAAATTTAGAGAATTTGCTATGATTTATAGGTGAAAATCATCCAAATAAACCCATTAAGATATTTATGTCGGCTACTGACATTGGAACACTGATTGTTAGGTCACCCGAAACTCTAGGGGGTCGCCCTCGCATTGCTGATACTAGAGTTTCTGTTCAACGCATCACAGCTTGGTACAAACTTGGGCTGAATGCAGAAGAAATTGCTGAACGCATGGGAAATGTAAATCTTGTCCAAGTTTATGCGGCTTTAACTTATTATCACGTTAATCGAGAGGAAATTGAGGCGTACATCTCTGCTGAAAAAGCAGACTACAAGCGGTTAGCTACAGAAATGGGCTAAGTAATATGAGATCAATTCAATTATTTGTGTAAGGATGTTAGCAATAAAATGCTAGAAAAAGTAATACTTCATAATTTTAAAAGTCATAAATATACAGAACTTAGTTTTGATAGTTCTAGATTACATGCACTCGTGGGAAAAAACAGCGCTGGTAAAACAACCGTACTACAAGCGTTACATAATCTCAGTAGGCTTGCTGCTTCACCATTTAAAAGTATTTTTCAGTATGAAAGATCACCTGAATTCATTACAACAATTGGAAAAAAAGATATTTCTGTTACTGCAAGTGGTTTTTGGAGATTTACCACTCGGCAGAATTGGGAAGCTTCCTATAGTTGGAAGCAGCAAAATAATGATTATTGGCATCCCATAGCATCATGGAACATAAATGGAAATCCAGGAGAATTAGAAGGATGGTCAAGTTCTTTAAGTGAATCTCCATCTCCAATTTCTCAATCTCTGAAATATGCTGTTTACCTGAAACTAGTTGCAAGTAATCTTGCTAAAGCAGCTTACAGTGAAGAGATTAGGCCGAGAGTTGAGTTTGACGGTTCTGGATTAGCACCCACTTTAGATTTTTTGCGTAATGAGGCTCCAGACAAATTTGAATTAATAGAGGGAATGTTGAGTCGGATTGTACCAAATGTTCGCAAAATTGGTATAAAGCGAGCAAAGGTTCCAGTTATTCGCAAACGTTTAATCGAAGTTGATGGTAAGTCTATTTCCTATGAAGAAAGTCAGGAAATGACAGGGCAAGAAGTGATATTAGATATGAATACTGGTAATCGGATTCCAGCCCATGCAATTAGCGAAGGGACAATGCTAACATTAGGTTTGCTAACTGTGTTGATGAACCCTACTCAACCTAATTTAGTTTTTTTAGATGATGTGGAACAGGGACTTCATCCAAAGGCACAACGTGAGTTAATGACTGTTTTTAAGGAAATCATTCAATACAATACAAATTTGCAAATTATTTTTTCTACTCACTCTCCTTATATTATTGATGAGCTTGTTCCTTCTCAAGTACATATATTAAATAACAGTAATTCTGGATTCACAATCTCCAAACGTTTGGATGAACATCCTGATGTGGAATGGGCAAAACAAACTTTGACAACTGGTGAGTTTTGGGATGCTGAGGGTGAAGAGTGGGTTGTTGCAGGAGAAGTCAGTGATTGAGTTCATTGTAATAGTAGAAAGTGGTGCAGATGCAAGAACAGCTACTAAATTAGCCGAGCGCATTTTGATGGAGCAAATCGATTGGTTAGAACCTGAACTAATAAAAGATATATTTAACTGGAGTGGCTTACAGGTAGGAACAGAACATTCCTGCTGGAGCGACGTTACAAAAATCATTGATGATGCAAAAGACCAACTAAGATGAACCTATCCCACTAATACCAAAATGTGATAATCTACTTTCTGAATAAGAGGG